>VFKC01000060.1 GCA_009885745.1 Actinomycetota bacterium | reverse complement strand
GAATCGTGATGATCGTCCTGCACGTTCTTTCGATCGTGATGATCGCCCGAGCCGTCCGAATCGTGATGATCGTCCTGCACGTTCTTTCGATCGTGATGATCGCCCGAGCCGTCCGAGCCGTGATGATCGTCCTGCACGTTCCTTTGATCGTGATGATCGCCCGAGCCGCCCGAGTCGTGATGATCGTCCAGCACGTTCCTTTGATCGTGATGATCGTTCGAGCCGTCCTCGCTATTCAGATGCTGGCGATCGTCCAGCACGTCGTTCATTCGATCGTGATGATCGTCCGGCGCGTTCAACTGATCGAAGCGAGCGCACTCCGCGAGCTCCAAAGCACATTGATCGCCCAGAAACCTCTGTTACTAAGGCAGACAAAGCCAGCAGCGCTGAGCTATCTCGCTCTTGGAGCGAACTTGGCGTAGACGAAGCATTAATTGCTGTTTTGAAACGTCAGGGAATCGTTTCGCCATTCCCGATTCAGGCTGCAACTTTGCCTGATGCGTTATCTGGTCGCGATGTTCTTGGTCGTGGACAAACAGGTTCAGGTAAGACTCTGGCTTTCGGTCTGGCGATGATTACTCGTCTTGCATATCGCAAAGCAACTCCAAAAAATCCATTGGGTTTGATTTTGGTGCCTACTCGCGAGTTAGCTATGCAGGTTAACGATGCGTTGATGTCATATGCACATGCTGTGGAATTAGATATCCGCCTTATCGCTGGTGGTATGCCATACGCGAAGCAGATTGATGCACTCAAGCGCGCTGTCCCAATCGTGGTTGCTACTCCAGGACGATTGAATGACTTGATCGAACAGGGTCACATCAATTTGTCGAAGGTCGAAATCAGTGTTCTTGATGAAGCTGATCAGATGTGTGACATGGGCTTCTACCCGCAAATTGTTGAAATTCTAGATCTGACAAAGAACGATGCACAGCGTTTACTATTTAGCGCAACTCTGGATCGCGATGTCGACAAGATTGTTCGTCGTTACATGACTGACCCTATTGAACACGCAACTGAATCAGGAAAGGCATCAGTTTCCACAATGAGCCATTTCCTCTTTGTCGTGCACAGCGAAGATAAGAATGACATCTTGGCTGAAATAGGTTCACGCCCAGGTAAAACAATGTTCTTTGCCCGCACCCAATTAGGTGTCGAAAGAATTGCCAACGATCTAGCTCGTCGCGGTGTTGCTGCTGGCGCATTACATGGTGGCAAAACTCAGTCTGCTCGTACTCGCACTTTGAAGGACTTCAAAGATGACATTACGGACGTACTAGTTGCTACTGATGTGGCAGCTCGAGGAATTCACGTTGATGGCGTAACACTTGTTGTTCACGTTGATCCACCGGCTGATCACAAGGATTACCTACACCGTGCAGGTCGTACTGCACGTGCTGGTGAATCTGGTGCGGTAGTAACCATGGTTGGTCCACGTCAGCAAAAGGCAGTCACTCAAATGACTAGCCGGGCCGGCGTTGAACCAGAAGTAGTGCGCGTGCGTCCGATGTCTAGTGAGCTTGTTGACATAACAAATGCCAAAGAGCCAACCGATATTCCTTGGACACCTCCACGTTCACCTGAGCGCGGCGGGCGAGGTCGTCCACCTGCTCGTGGCGGTCGTGGCGGATACGGTGGCGGCGGAGGTCGTCGCGAAGGATCTCGTTCTCGTTATTAGATAGCAACCGTCTTCAATAAGTGGCTTTCACAGACTAGGGTTTACCTATGCGCGTAGAAGTGAATAATGTTGATAAACATTTCCGAAAATTGCATGCGGTTAACGATTTATCGTTCACCGTAGAACCTGGCAGAGTCACTGGTTTCTTAGGTCCTAACGGGTCTGGAAAATCAACGACTATGCGATTGATGCTCGGGCTTGATAATGGAACTGGCGAGACGCTCTTTGATGGTTTACCACTTGCAAAATACAAGAGCGTAACGGGTGTTGTAGGTGCCCACTTAGATGCCAAGTTTTTTCATCCAAAGCGAAGTGCCCTCGGACACCTCAAAATGCTCGGTGCTGAGGCAAACATCAGCAAGGCGCGCATTGATGAAGTAATCCAACTTGTGGGCTTGTCTGATGTAGCTCGCAAACGCCCAGGTGGTTTTTCGCTTGGCATGGGTCAACGTCTTGGACTTGCTGGCGCAATTTTGGCTCAGCCAAAAGTTTTGATGCTTGATGAGCCAGCAAACGGACTCGATCCTCAGTCAATTCATTGGCTTCGTGATTTTCTTAAGCATTATGCATCGCTTGGAAACACAGTCCTAGTGAGCAGCCACTTACTTGGCGAGATGCAGTTACTAGCCGATGACGTTGTAGTTATTGCTCGCGGAACATTGGTTGCAGCCGAATCTGTGCAGGCTTTCTTATCTCGAGCGAATAGCAAAAGTGTTTTAGTGCGTTCCAATGATGTTGTGCGACTCGCATCAATTTTGTCTATGAATGGTTTCCGGGTGGAGATTGAAGGCGAAAACGCCATTAAGGTGATCGATGCCACCTCTGAAAAAGTCGGTGAAATTGCGTTCCAAAGCGGGGTTCAACTTTCTGAGCTCTTCACAGAAGCTGCGAACTTGGAAACTGTATTTATGGAATTAACTGCAAGTGGCATGGATTACGAGATAGGTGCGCCCGTCACAGGCCATGATTCGGCTGTTATTCGATCAGGAGAATCCTTATGATCCCGGCTTTACGCTACGAATGGCGTCGTCTATTTTCAATTCGCTCAACCTGGATTATCTCGGTGTTGTACTTGGCTTTAGTTGGCGTAGTTGGTTTGCTCCCTATTTTTGTGGCATCGCCAGCAGCGCAAAGTTGGGAAGGTTTGTTCAGCACCCCTGGCAACGTGCTTAATGCCATGATCTTGTCAGTTATTGCAGCCCAAACATTCGGTCACGAATATCGATATGGCGTAATTCGCTTAACTCTGTCTGAATTCCCGGCACGCGAAAAGATTTTGATTGCTAAGACCCTAATTCTTTCCACTTATGTTGTTGCGATGACTCTCTTGGCTTGGGCTGTCTTAGGGGCAGGCGGACTGATTGCTGGAAGTGAAAAAGTTAACTCTGAAGCAAGTGGGTTCACAATCTCAGAATCTCAAAACTCCACGCAAATGTGGCAAGTATTGGCCTTCGGAATTGGCTATTGCATATTTGCGATGAGCATCACCATGCTTTCTCGTAATCTTGCATTAGGTGTCACGCTCCCATTGCTTTTGGCGACAATCCTAGAGCCGCTAGTTGGCGCCCTCTTAGGGATAATTAGCGACTGGTTTGAACCAGCTACAAAGTACATGCCTTTAAGCAGCGCGCAGGCCTGGATTGTTAATGCTCCTGACTGGCCACAGGCTGGATTAGTTTTTGCTGCTTGGGTCGTGGGAATTTACTTCTTGGCTTCTTTCTTTTTCATTAAACGCGACGCATAATCTTCAACCTTGAGTGGTGAGGCTCTGTTGCTGAGTAGAACAAAAGTCATTGCCACAATGATTGGGATTTTGGGTGGAGTCTTAGCCGGCCTATTTGGTGTTGGTGGCGGGCTGATAATGGTTCCACTTCTAGTTGGCTGGTTGCACCTAGACCAAAAAACTGCACATGCCACATCTCTGGCGGCTGTGGTTCCTATTGCAGTTGCGGGCACCGTGGGATTTGCCCAATCAGGAAACGTAGATTGGCTAGCCGCGGCCTACTTACTTTGCGGCTCAGTACTGGGCGCTTTCTTTGGCGCTCGAAATTTGCGTGCATTCTCAATCAAGTATCTGCATGCCGTATTTGGGATTTTGTTGGTTGCCTCAGGATTACGTTTGCTGTTGCGCACAGAACCGCATCAAGTAGTTGATGGTCTTGGCGGACATCTATTGCTCTTGGCAGTTGGTTTTTTTGCGGGTGTTCTTGCCGGATTGCTAGGTATAGGTGGTGGGGTAATAGTTGTTCCTGCGTTGATTATTGCCTCTGGAATTGACTCAATCACGGCGCGCGGTACAAGTTTGGCAGTCGCTGTGGGGGCTTCAATTGCGGGAGCATTGACACATATTTATCAAAACAACATTGCCACCAGAGTCGCAATAATTTTGGGACTTGCTGGAGTGCCTGCAACATTTATCGGTGTGTATTTAAGTCATGAAGTTATGAATAGCCAAGTAACTTTTCTCTTTGCTATTTTGCTGATTGCCCTGGGTGTTGCACAGGGTAGAAAGATGTTTAGTTACACATAGGGCCGTAGAGAGTGGTGCAAGCCAAATCGCCTAACGCGATTGGCGCAATGGCGGTGCTATCAGTTTGAACGCGCTGTCACACATTCCGAGTCCAGCAATCGCCTGCGATTGCGGACTTCGGCTCCCAAATCCATCAGGCACCGCAAATCAAAGAGCCCCGTCAGCGACGGGGCTCTTATCGTGCGGTGCCGGTGGGAACCATCGCTTGCTTACGCGTCCATTTGGTTTGGCTTCGCCACTCTTCATTCAGTTCCGAGTGCAGCAATCCTGAACGGATTGCGCAACTCGGTCCACAAATCCCACTGATTATTTTTCGCACATTGCAAGCCAAATCGCTTAACGCGATTGGCGCAATGGCGGTGCCGGTGGGAACCGTCATTAATTGCCTTCGCTTCGCGAAGGGTTGGATTCCTCCCAAATCCATCAGGCACCGCAAATCAAAGAGCCCCGTCAGCGACGGGGCTCTTATCGTGCGGTGCCGGTGGGATTTGAACCCACGGAGGGCGTTAACCCTCACACGCTTTCGAGGCGTGCTCCTTTGGCCGCTCGGACACGGCACCGTTGTCAAGATTACTCGTTAATACGAACAACGCGAAAAAGAGTTTCGCAAAGCTAGCGTTGGGCTTTGAAGAAGTCACTCAGTAGATTGGCACAATCAGCAGCCAGTACACCAGAAGTCACTTCCATCCGATGCGGTAAACGTCGATCGCGCACGACATCCCAAAGAGATCCAACAGCCCCGGCTTTTTCATCAAAAGCACCAAACACCAATCGGGCCAGTCGGCTTTGAGTCGCTGCACCAGCACACATAGTGCAAGGCTCAAGAGTTACAACTAATGTGTGGTCATCTAAACGCCACGATCCTAAAGTTTCAGCAGCTTGGCGAATAGCAACAACCTCAGCATGTCCAAAAGGATCATTGGAATCTTCACGATTATTAAATCCGCGACCCACAACTTCACCCTGTGGATTGAGCACGATTGCACCGACTGGTACATCGCCTTGATCTGCCGCCATTGAAGCAAGGTCAATAGCCTGCCTCATCCATAGCGCATCGTCCATTTTGGTCATGCTCTGATTCTGGCAGATTTCTTTGAAACAAATAGCCGGCTGCGAATTCAACAACTTATAAGGAATTGCTAGCCACTCATGAAATGGGATTTGCAACTCAGGTCGCCGATGAAGTCTGTTTCTTGGATGCCGGCAAAATTCTTGAACGAGGTTCTGCCCAGCAGGTTTTGGAAAATCCGCAGAATCCACGGACTCAAGATTTCTTACTTAAAGTGCACCAAGCAGGCCGGCTCTAACAAGTTCGGTTATTCCAGGGTAAGAATTCGCGCATGTAAAGATGTGCGTCCCTGAAGAGCGGCGCGAACTGCGCGGTGAAGCCCATTCTCCAGGTAAAGTTCACCTTCCCAGCGCACTACATGGGCAAATAAATCACCAAAAAAGGTTGAATCTGTTGCTAAAAGTGCATTTAAATCAAGTGTGCTACGAATTGTTGAAAGGTCAGATAGGCGAATCTGTCGAGGTGCCAACTCACCCCACTGCTCACTGGAAATATCAGGTTGTGGGTAGGGGCGCTCGGCTAAAACTGACTTAAAGATCACCTTGTCAGGATACGCAATTAGTATTGGTAATACTGACATTTACAAATGAAGAATTAAGAGTGTCTTATTGGCTTGGGTCAGTCTAAGCAATTTAGGACAACTGCCATTTGAGTAGTACCGTAAAGAGTTATCTGAGCCAAGGAGTGTCGTACCTAACACATGGGTATTAAAAAAGTTTTACGTTCACCAGTATTTTGGATTGCACTTGCTGTAATTGCCCTGCTCTTGGGTAGCAACACGGTTTCTAGTGGTAGTAAAGGCTCCAAAGTTGACACCTGGAAAGTTATCAACGACATTCAAAACGGTCGCGCAAAATCAGTAATTTTGGTTGATAAGGATCAGGTAATCCGAGTAACGCTGACTAATGGGCAAAAAGAATCAGCAGACTTTATTACTGGTCAAGGAACAGACCTAGTTGATTTACTCAAGAGCGCAAAAGAATCTGGGAACTTGCCTGGCGGTTACAACATTGAGGTTCCGCATGAGTCCTTGTTGACGAGCCTGTTGCTTTCAATTTTGCCACTCATCCTGATACTGGGTCTGCTGTTTTTCTTCATGGGTCAGATGCAGGGCGGCGGAAGGATGATGTCGTTCGGTAAGTCAAAAGCAAAATTAATTACTAAAGACATGCCACAAACAACATTCGCTGACGTTGCAGGTGCTGACGAAGCAGTTGAAGAGTTATATGAAATTAAAGAATTCCTTGCAGACCCAGCTAAGTTCCAAGCGGTGGGCGCAAAGATCCCTAAAGGCGTATTGCTTTACGGGCCGCCAGGAACAGGCAAGACTCTTTTAGCTCGCGCTGTTGCAGGCGAAGCAGGTGCGCCGTTCTTCGCAATCTCGGGTTCTGACTTTGTTGAAATGTTTGTTGGCGTTGGCGCGAGCCGAGTCCGCGATTTGTTCGAGCAAGCCAAGCAAAATGCGCCAGCAATTATTTTTATCGATGAAATTGATGCGGTTGGACGTCATCGTGGTGCGGGAATGGGTGGCGGTCATGATGAACGCGAGCAAACTCTGAATCAGATGTTGGTTGAGATGGATGGCTTTGATGTCAACACTGGCGTCATCTTGATTGCGGCAACAAACCGCCCTGACATCCTTGATCCAGCGCTATTGCGCCCGGGTAGATTTGATCGTCAGATCACTGTTGGCGTGCCAGATTTAATTGGCCGTCACGCAATTTTGCAGGTGCATGCTAAAGGCAAGCCAATCGCTGAGGGCGTTGACTTATTGGCTGTCGCACGACGCACGCCTGGATTTACTGGTGCTGACTTAGCCAATGTATTGAATGAAGCGGCATTACTTACTGCACGGGAAAATCAAACACTTATTACTGATGCGATTTTGGATGAATCAATTGATCGAGTAATGGCTGGTCCACAAAAGCGTACAAGAATAATGAGTGATCAGGAACGCCTAATCACTGCATATCACGAGGGTGGTCACGCGTTAGTCGCCGCTGCTTTGCCTAACACTGACCCAGTTCATAAAATCACAATTTTGCCGCGTGGTCGAGCCTTGGGTTACACAATGGTTTTGCCAGAATCTGATAAGTACTCAACTACCCGCAGTGAAATGTTAGATCAGCTGGCCTACATGCTTGGTGGTCGCGCTGCAGAGGAAATGATTTTCCATGATCCGACAACTGGCGCAAGTAATGACATTGAGAAAGCAACTTCAGTCGCGCGCAAGATGGTTACGCAATATGGAATGAGCGAGCGTTTAGGTGCTATTCGCTACGGTCAGGAAAATGGCGAAGTGTTTATGGGTCGCGACATGGGACATGCGCGTGACTATTCCGAAGATGTTGCTGCAATTATCGACGAAGAAGTACGAGCCTTCATTGATGTCGCACACCATGAGGCTTACGAAATTCTTGAAACTAACCGGGATGTACTTGATGCTCTGGTACTTGAACTTCTGGAAAAAGAAACCTTAGGGCGAGAACAAATTGCTCAAATTTTCGAGCCGCTTATTCTTCGCTCAAACAGACCAGCCTGGACTGGCTCAGTCAGAAGGTCTCCGAGCAATCGGCCTCCAGTGTTGGTTCCATCGACTCCAGAGACTGAATCCGCCGTTGTGAATCTCAATAATGAATCGGCTACTGACACAGAAGCTCCCCAGGACGAAGTGTGACAGATATAGATCCGATTGAAAGATTGCCAGAGCCACCAGCTCGGCAACCTTTTGATTCTGCTCGAGTCGAAGCAGCCATTCGCGAACTGCTAATCGGGATTGGGGAAGATCCAGACCGAGAAGGTTTGGCTAAGACACCACGCAGAGTTGCCAAATCCTATGAAGAAATTTTTGGCGGTCTGCACCAAACCGCAGAACAAGTTTTAACAACTACATTTTCACTTGGACATGAAGAATTAGTGGTCGTGCGAGATATCCCGGTTTACTCAACCTGTGAACACCATTTATTGCCATTCCATGGTGTTGGCCATGTGGGTTACATCCCCGGTGAGGACGGCCGCATCACGGGGTTATCAAAGATTGCTCGTCTAGTGGATTTGTATGCACGACGGCCACAGGTACAAGAGCGTCTGACAACTCAGATTGCGGATGCAATGGTTAACATTTTGAACGCTAGAGGTGTAATCGTGGTCATTGAATGTGAACATCTTTGTATGTCGATGCGCGGAATTCGCAAACCTGGATCAACAACTTTGACATCTGCTGTTCGTGGACAATTACGAGATGGCGCAACTCGGGTTGAAGCTATGGCTCTTATCAAAGGCAAGTAATAATGTTGAGACCAAGTGGCCTGCCTGAAGCACTACAAAATCTCGAGCGCACACTCGTTATGGGCGTTTTGAATGTGACTCCAGACTCTTTTAGTGATGGCGGAAAATTTTCCGATACACAGCATGCTATTGCCCAAGGAATGCGCCTAAATTCAACGGGAGCTGACATCATCGATGTTGGCGGTGAGTCAACCCGTCCAGGCGCAAGCAGAGTTTCCGTTCAAGAGGAACTTGATCGCGTGATCCCAGTCGTTGCGGGGCTCGCTGAACTTGGCATAACTGTGAGTGTTGACACTATGCGAGCTGGGGTGGCACGCGAGGCGACAATGGCAGGTGCCAAAATCATCAATGATGTAAGCGGGGGTAAATCAGATCCCGATATGTTGGCCACTATGGCAGAGCTTGCTATCCCATTTATTTTGATGCATTGGCGTGGACCTTCAGATGAAATGACGACTCTGGCAACGTATCAAGATGTTGTTGAGGACGTCTGCGCTGAATTAGAAACCCAGGTAACAAGAGCGATTGAAAGTGGCATTAAGCGTGAAAATATTGTGCTTGATCCAGGTTTGGGATTTGCCAAGACAGTTGAGCAGAACTGGCCCATATTGCAAAACCTTGAGGCATTACAAAGCCTAGGTTTCCCTCTCTTAGTCGGAGCGTCGAGAAAGAAATTTCTCGGTGAGTTGTTGGCAGATGAAAATGGCGCACGTGGCGTTGATGAACGCGAGGCTGCCACTACGGCTTTAACAACAATGTTGGCTTTGCGCCGAGTCTGGGCCGTTCGTGTTCATAACACTCAAGATGCATTTGATGCAGTAACTGTTGTGCAAAGATTGCAGACATTATGACTGACCGAATAGTAGTAACTGGTATTCGCGCTTTTGGCTTTCACGGGGTCTTACCCGAAGAGCGAATTGCTGGACAAGAGTTCATCGTAGATTTGGAAGTAACTTCTGATTTTTCACGTGCCGTTGAATCGGATGACGTGCTTGATACCGTGAACTACGCAGAACTTGGGAAAATAGCGTACGAGGCAATTGTTGGAACGCCTTTTAACCTAGTGGAAAGTCTTGCTGAATTGATTGCTAAAAAATGTTTGGCATTAGACAAAGTTCAAACGGTTTGTGTGACAGTACACAAGCCAAGTGCCCCACTAGGTGTGCCCTTTAATAACGTGAAAGTTATTCGATGCCTGCCTTAGCAAGAATTGCCTTGAGTCTTGGCTCGAATCTAGGCGATCGATTCGCGCATCTCGAGCGTGCGGTAGAAATTATCAAGAACAACACCAGCATCTTTAATGTAAGACTTTCAAATGTTTATGAAACAAAGCCAATCGGTGGACCAGAGCAAGATGACTACCTGAATGCAGTTCTTGTTGCCGATACTAATCTTTCGGCTCTTGAGGTATTAGAACTAGTTAAAGCGGTTGAAGTGGATGCCAAACGTGTGCGAGAAATACACTGGGGACCTCGTTCCCTCGATGTTGACATCTTGGCGCTAGACCAGATCGTTCTTGACGGAATCGATCTGACCTTGCCGCATCCTCGACTTAGTGAACGAGCATTTGTATTAGTCCCTTGGAATGATGTCGATCCAAATTTCGTGGTGCCAGGTCTAGGAGCGGTTTGTGATTTGTTAAGCCGAGTGGATGGTGCAGGGGTAATGCTTCGATCTGAATTATCCCTAGACGAACAGGATGATTTTGAATGAACCTTCGTGAGACTAAAATCCAAACCTTGTTTTTGCTGATGTTTCTCGGTGGAGCACTGGGCTGGGCAATAGGTCTAACTTGGCCAGCTCTATCGGGTTTTGAATTTCAGATTTCTTATCTATCCGCAATCTTTATGTTGCTTCTTGCAGCAACTCTTTTATTCTGGACCCTGATCAGTCGAAAAAGACTACGGAGCGGAGTTGAGTTCTCAACACAAAGTTCACTTGTCACAGCTCGTAGCGCTGCGTTAGCTATGGCAACATCACGCGTCTCTTCCCTGGCACTAGGTCTTTATTTAGCCCTCGGAATTTACAACAAGGTAGCTCTGAACACGCCAGCAGGAGATTCAAGATTTCAAATCTCTCTTCTTACCTGTCTCGGATCACTTGCCTGTGTTGCAGTCTCGGTTTGGTTGGAGAAAATTTGTAAACTACCAGAGTCATTTAAGCGTTGAGAAATTCTGCTTGGGCAGCAAGCCCGGTCGGAAGTTTGTGAACCAGTAGTCGCTAGTTCCATGCGCATCTCGCTCTAATTCCGCTGAATTAATCCTGGACATTTAGTCCCTCTTCAGGTCGTAGCCCATTACGATTACAGACATGGCGCGAGTAGCTCTCTTTCAAATAGATGTAGGCGATGGTGAATCGTCACAGACGCGCTTTGATCGAGTGCTTGAGGCGATAACCGACCAAAAGGGTAAGTGCGATTTAGCTATTCTTCCAGAGTTGTGGATGGATGGGGCATTCAATATAGAAAGCGCAATAAATAATGCGCAACCCATTACCGGGGATTTTGTGACCAAGATGTCATCGGCTGCCAAGCAAGCTGGTATTTGGCTTCACGCAGGTTCATTTGCCGAGAAAGACAAAAATGAAATTTTCAACACTTCGTTATTGATAAATTCTGATGGATTAATTGAGCAGGTTTATCGGAAAATTCACTTATTTGGTTTTGATGAATATGAGGCACGTGAGTTCACGGCAGGTAGCAAAGTGGTAGTTGCCACAAACAGCCCTTTGGGAAATGTTGGGCTATCTACATGTTATGACTTGAGATTTCCTGAACTTTTTCGAGCGAGTGTAAATCAAGATGTTAAAACATTTCTGATTACATCTGGTTGGCCAGAAGAACGGATTGCACATTGGCGCATACTCTTGCAGGCCCGAGCAATCGAAAATCAATGTTGGGTCGTTGCCTGTAATGAGGTCGGGGTCAATGGCGATGTCAGATTGGGCGGCAATTCGATGGTCATCAATCCTTGCGGAGAAGTGGTCTTAGATGCTGGCACGCAAGAGGGTGTCTTCTACGCAGACATTGATCTGTCGTTGGTAGAAATGACTCGTAGTAGCTTTCCGGTTTTGAAAGATCGAGTATTGGATTAATCGCTGATGTTTTGCTCGTTCAATCGAGCGAAGTTTTGGTTGTAAGCCTTAAGTTCGGCATCGTCATCCCGGTCCGCCTGGCGGTCAAGCCTTTCGGCAACTCTGCGTTCACTTTTAGCCCATTGAACGGCAACCAGCAGTAATAGAAATAGCGTTGGCACTTCACCAAAAGCCCAGGCAAATCCACCACCAAGATAATTGTCTGCAAGAGGATCAATTAACCAGTCAGGACGTACTTGGGAATACCAAGCATCCCCGATGGGTGTCGTTGATTGCATAAGTGCGATTGCAAAAAAGGCGTGTATAGAAATAGCTACCAGGACAAGTAGGAGTTTGGCCCAGTAAGGAGTTTTTCTGGGAGCCGGATCAATACCCACAACTATGTACGCAAACAAAATACCTGAGAATAAGAAGTGCAGCTCCATGAGTACGTGTCCAGTGTGGCTAGACATCATGGTTGCAAATGTAGATGTGAAGTAAAGCCCGTAAAGACCAAAAGTGAAGACTCCTAGGACAATCAATGGGTTCGTGATGGTTTTCGAATACCGGCTATGAATTATTGCCAAGATCCACTCGCGAGTATTGCGGTGTTCAGAATCATTTTGGGCAGGCAAGGCGCGCAATGCAAGAGTGATAGGCGCACCTAGCACAATGAATATCGGAGCCAGCATCGAAAGAAACATGTGCTGGATCATGTGTGCACTAAATGTGACCATCGCATATTTACTAACTCCAGCGCTCGTGGCCCAATTGACTAGTGCTAGTCCGATGAAAAAGAAAATACTCCGAGATATTGGCCATGAGATTTGGTTCCTCTTTAGACGCTTCAACCCAACAAAATATAGGGCTACTGCGCAGAGGGAACCAGCAAGCATTAGCCATTCAGGATGCCACCCAAAAATTAATGCAATCCCATTTGGTTTTTCAGGAAATGCAAATCCAAGTATGTCTTCTGCTGCCGAGTCCAATGGAACGGAAACTCTAGTTGGTGGAGTTGAGCGCAGAGCGACTCCAGCGCCAACTGCGACAAACATGATTGTGATTTCACAGAGGATGAATTTCAGCATGTTGCCATCACGACCCACAATTGCGCGTAGCTTTATCGCGGTCACTGCCGCCAATGAAAGCAAAAGAATCTTTACCAGGACTAGTTGCCCATACTTTGTTTCATAAACATCGCTGAAGCCATTCATATGTGTATAGGCATTTGCGAAACCCGAGATAGCCAATGCACTGAAAGAGTATGTAGCGATTATCGAGTATCTAGAAATTATCTTTTGTTCAATAAAGCCCGATTCTGTTCGAACCGCAAGTAGTCCACCGACCCAAAATGAGATGGCAACACCGTGGACAAGGGCTGATGTGAGGGCAAGGGAGTGGTCGCCGAGTCCAGAAGAATGACTATTGAGTAACGGGGAAATAATCCCCGCGATAGTCAGGACAAGCAGAATTGCTATCGAATTTAGCGACACTGAAAAATAGACGAATGATGCGATTAAAGTGGCTAGCAGGGCAGTGATTAAGAAACTACGAGCAGTTGGCAAGGCCCAAATATACGTTTTTATCACGCCGGGAGCAGTTATCTCGCTCAGCTTTAATCCCAACGTGTTAGCCAAAGTCGCAATTGCACTGACTAAGCAAGTAATTGCCCACAAAATTGCTAAAGAATTAACTTTTTTTAGTTGAGATTTGCCGGCAGGAGCAATGTTTGGATCGTTGGTCGGTGCAATGAAGCCAGCAAATGTGAGTAACCCAAGAATCCTGATGCTTAGCAATGTGCCTAACAGTGTTGAAATTTGCAAAGTCCAAGAAACGAATTCGCCGGCATCAGGTAAGTCATCCGGCAGCGGCTTCCATGCCGACTCGCTGAAATTTAGTGCCAGATAAAGCGCAGCAATACTTAAGAAAAGGAAAAAAAGCCCTCCAAAGGCCTTGCGCATATTTATGGGCGCCTATTTGAGATTGCCGCAACGACGAAGGCAACCAGCAGCAGCACTATCCCCATACCCAGCACAACGACATTTAATTTTCTCGGTGCGTCGATCTGCTTTTCAACTGGAGTTTGCCCTCTGGACTGTGTCGCCTCTGGTGTTGCCCCAAGAGGCGTTACTTGCATCTGAGAGATGGCTGCTGCGGTGTATTCGAAATCAAATTCGCCAGTTAATACGTGGCCATCATCAGCTACTGCACGCCATGACACCAGCAACTTTCCAGGCTGGGCTTCTTCAGGCCAAGGCAGGCTTAACGAAGTACCGTTCAGGCTCAACTCACTCGTTGCCAGTTCGATGCCTTCCGGATCATGAATAACAATGGCACTGCCTTCTAACAATGGGGCTTCACTAAAAGTTAATTCGATTGAAGTCGGCACATCAATTGTTGACCCAGCGGCTGGCGATGAACTAATCAACTCGGTATGTGCCTGAGATGCCGGGGCGAATACAAATAGGAATCCCAACAGTGTAAGTAACGTGGCCAAGCGCTTCATATCTTTAGACTAACGCGTTATGAGCAACTGAGTAACTGAGTAACTGAGTAACTGAGTTGGTGACTCCCACAACGGATTTTGGTGAATAGCGAGCGGATGGCGGGAATCGAACCCGCGCCTCAACCTTGGGAAGGTTACGCGCTACCATTACGCCACACCCGCTTGGACTTTTGGGTCGTAGTACTGACCTAGATGACAAGCCTAGTACTTACTAACGGTAAAGTTATGTTGTGCTTCTTTCTGATCGTGACATCCGGGCCGAGATTGAGTCAGGCCGAGTTGGGGTTTCCCCATTTGCATCCGAGATGGTGCAACCTTCAAGTATTGACGTTCGCTTAGACCGTTTCTTTAGAGTGTTTGAAAACCATCGCTATCCGCACATAGATCCAGCGGTTGAGCAGGTTGATCTAACCCGTGAAGTTGAAGCGATTGAGGATGAGCCTTTTGTGTTGCACCCAGGTGAATTTGTTTTGGGCAGTACTTACGAAGTTATTTCTCTTCCCAACGATGTTGCTGCTCGTCTAGAAGGTAAGTCGAGCCTCGGGCGTTTAGGTTTGCTCACCCATTCCACTGCGGGTTTTATTGATCCAGGATTTTCCGGGCATGTGACTTTGGAACTTGCTAATGTCGCTACCTTGCCAATTTTGCTCTGGCCTGGAATGAAGATTGGCCAAGTTTGTTTCTTCCGGATGACTTCTGAGGCCGACTATCCTTATGGATCGAGCATTTATGGTTCTCGGTATCAAGGTCAGCGTGGACCTACTCAAAGCCGTTCGCATGCAAACTTTCATAGAACTGATGTCAGATAACAAGTTTTAAGCCTATTTGCCGAACTTTCCACAGATTTTGTTGTACACAAAAATTCGACAGGGCTTTAGCCGTTTTTACTCTTGAGGCAATCTTGTTTCTCATAGCGACACAACTTTTGAGTTTAATCGCTTAGGTTTATGACAGGTATTAAAAATGTTGATTGAAATGGTGGATTCTGTGCGTAAGTACAAAACCTTAGGGACAGCGTTGGCTGCATTTAGTTTGGTAGCCATATCTTTGACTTCAGCAGGTCACAATCCGGCCAATGCGTCAGGTTTTTCGTCTTCAAAACTAACCAGCGAAGATGAAGTTAATCGCACATCAGTTTCTTTAACTACACCCGAAAGAAAAAAAGACGCAATCACTGACCCAGTGGTGGTGGCTAAATGGTTTCTCGCCAACCGCGCTGCTGAACTCAGTCTTGACCCAACTGAGCTAATCCTTGATCGCGTAATCCCTGGCGTTTCTGAATCTCAAACCATTCGCTTCTCTCAAACGTTGTCAGGTCTGCCAATACCTGGTTCGTTGATCGCGATCACATTAGATAAGAATTTAGACCTAGTCGCCTACGACACGGTGACCGTCAATGCGAGTAACGGCCAAGAATTTCGCCATCGGTTATCTATCGGCCAAGCTAGACGTCAATTAGAAAATGGATTAACTAAAACAAAAAAGATGGCGATTAATGATGTTGAGGTCACTCGACTAATTCCAGTAGTAGCTTTCAGTTCACTCGTACCAGGGATTAAAGCTGGCCATCACTTGGCTTGGCAGAGCTGGACTTCAGATTCGAGTTTGGCATCCACTGCGGTTACTTATTTAGATGATGCAACCGGCAATTTATTAGGGTCATTTCCGATTGTCCGTCACATTACCAATGAACCTAATGTCTGTGACCTACAGCAGATTTCGATTAGCGACTATCAAGGGCAGAGCCGCTTACTTGGTTCAACGCTCGTCTACAAGAGTGGTTCCAAGTTTTATTTGGATGACACAGGTCAAATGTATCCACTTTGCGGCAAAAGTTATACGGGCAGAGGTGTTGCTAGCACTCAAGTGGCACGGGACCACATTGATGCGACTTGGTCTTATTTCAAGAATGTATTGGATGTGGACATTAATGATGAAGCATGGTTAGGCAACATCTCACAATCTATTGATGGAGATTCCAAACCGCGGATCAGCGCCTTCACAAATATTTGTTTAAAAAATTCAAGTTGTCCGAAATATGAGAATGCCTTTTGGGTGCCATGGAATTCGACGTCCTGCCGTTCAGGTGCTTGTAGTGGCATATTTATGGGTGCTGGATTCGATCTGGCATTAGATGTCATCGCCCATGAACTTACACATGGCGTGACATTTGCCACCTCCTTTAGCGGGGCTCTTTATGAAAAATCTGAAGCTGCGGCATTGAGTGAAAGCCTGTCAGATATTTTTGGACAAGCAGCAGAGCGGCTTACCCCAACATCACTAGCAGATCCCGATTGGGAAGTGGGTGAAATGGTTAATAATGGCGACAATGATGGATCTTTCAGATTGATGAGGAGTCCGGATATTTCCACAGTCACAAGTAATTGGAAGCCAGCTGACAGTCATACGAACAATGGTCCGGGCAATCGATTCGCATGGCTAGTAGCTAATGGCGGAAACTTTGGCGGAACGACAATTTCCCCCATTGGCGACATCCCTGAAGATGGAACATGCCCCACGCTTGCCGCTTGTTCTGCAATCACCAGACTTTCGACTTTGGTTTACTCAGCGCTACCAAAATTGACGTCGTCATCAAGTTATTTTGATTTTGGCAAGGCCATCATGAACTCTTGCCAGACCCTTTTAACGTTAGGCGAAGATGGTTTCACAGCGAACTCCTGCTTAAATGTTGCGCGAGCACTGCGAGTCACCGGTATTTCAAAAATACGAATTAGCAACCTGACAACTATCACGACAATTCCAAGAAATACCCGGATGGCAATCAAAGGTAGCGTTCGGTCATTGACAGGCGCGGATGTCTACAAACAGCCTATGCAACTAACTCAGCTTGTTAAAGGTAAGTGGGTTAAAGTTCTTGCTGGCGATGCAACCTGCAAGAGGTACTGCACTGATGCCAATAATCGAGTGACGTTTTATGTTAAGTGGTCAAAGTCAGCCACATACCGAATCTCGACAAATACTGATTTCGGCGCTGTCGTTGGATATTCCTCGTTAAGGAAAGTACGAGTTCGTTAGAGACGGTGTTGCATTGCCCAAGCAAACATAGCAATTGCACCTGCGGCTGAAGCATTCATAGACCGAGTTGATCCATGTTGAGTAATTCCCAAGATAAGTGTGCAAGCAGCAAGTCCTTCAGGTGACATGCCCGGACCTTCTTGGCCAAAATAAAGAACGCAGGATTTTGGCAAGGGACTTGTCTCGATATTTCCACAACCAGGCACGTTATCGATACCAATTATTGGTACATCATTATCGACTGACCAGATTTTGAAATCATCAACAGTCGGGTGATGGAAAAGATGTAGGTAACGGTCAGTCACCATTGCTCCACGACGATTCCATCCACGTTTGCCAACAATGTGTACCCCAGCGACATTAAATGCATTTGCGGTTCGAACCACGGACCCAATATTTAAATCGTGTTGCCAATTTTCGATTGCGATATGTAGTGGCGCCCGTTGCGTATCTAAGTCCGCAACGATTGCCTCAACCGACCAGTAACGGTACTTATCGACTACATTTCGACGATCGCCTAGTTCAAGCAATTCAGGATCAAAGTGATTGTCCTCGGGCCAGGGTTTTGGGTGTGGTCCTACACCGACAACTGGATAAAACTCACCAGGACCGAGCATTGAGCGGTCGACTCCAATTTCGTCGTCGCCTATTTCACTCACAATTTCCTCAATCTACTTGGCTGTTGATTAAACCTTACTTGACTCAACTTGGTGCACCTGTTGTCGCATTGTGACTGAATTCGGAAATCAATTAGGTAGATTGGGGTTAAGGAGCGATCAATGTTTGAAGCACACTCGAAGCCTTACAGTTTTCGAATCAGTGAACCCTCAGAGCAAATTGATGGAAAGCATTGTCCAGTTGTTGCACGATTTTTCTCAGGTATAGACCTTTGTCGACGAATAAAAATGTGATTTGCTGATGCTGGAAAATAAAATGGTCAGTGACCTCGCGACGCTTTGGAGTATCTCGCATTTCAGATTGTTGTTATTAGCAAGATTTATATCAAACTTTGGTAATGGCCTCGCGCCAATCGCTTTAGCTTTTGGCGTGCTGGGACTTCCTGGTGCCACCGCTTCCTCATTAAGCATCGTGATGGCAGCACAAATGTTTCCTATCGTTGCATTCATGTTAATCGGCGGGGTGATAGCAGATAGATTTCCTCGGGCACTAATCGTTGGTGTCACTGACATTATTTTGAGTGGCTTCGTGATTTGGAATGGGTACTCGCTGCTTCAAGGTAATGCTTCGGTACTAACCCTTGCAGCCGTTGGATTTGTGGGCGGTTCACTTACCGCTCTTTGGTGGCCAGCATTTTCTGGTTTAGTTCCTGAAGTTGTGCCGGAAAAATACTTGCAGTCAGCTAATTCGATTGTTGCGCTTGGCTCGAACATGGCAATGATTGCTGGAACAGTTACTGGTGGTCTCATAGTTGCCACGGTTGGTGCTGGTTGGGGATTGATAGTGGATGGCTTCACATTCCTCATTGCTGGCATTTTGATCTATCAATTAAGAGGGCTGGGGCGGACTAGAAAAGTTAGTGAAAACTCGCCAAGTGTTTTGCAGGATTTGCGACATGGTTGGAAAGAATTCAGCAGCCGCAGTTGGGTAGTGGCAGTAGTTGCTTGTTATTCAGTTGTCGCAATGCTTACTGAAAGTGTTTTAGTAGTTGTTGGTCCGTACCATGCAAAAGAAGTGCTCGGCGGCGCTAAACCTTGGTCTTGGATTTTGGCTTCTCTTTCATTTGGCATGGTCTCTGGAGTTCTAATCTCTTTGCGTTGGAAGCCAAGCAGACCGATTGTGGCAGGAATCAGTTCGCAGTTTTTTCTGGCGGCTTGGATGTTCGCGATGGGTGCCACCAATTCAATACCGATTCTCGTTGTGACTGCTTTTTTGTGTGGCGTGAGTATGGACTTTTTTATGGTGCTGTGGCAAACCGCGTTGCAAACCAATATTCCGCGCGAAGCACTCTCGAGGGTCGCTTCTTATGATGCCTTTGGCTCACTCTTTTTCGCGCCTTTGGGATTAGTGGTTGCAGGTCCAATTGCAGCAAGACTTGGTACTGAGAGGACTTTTGAGATTTTTGGGGCTCTCACGCTTATTTGCATAACTTGCGTTTTGCTGGTCCCGGGTGTGCGTGCACTGAAGTCTGGAAAAATTTCGACAGACGGCCAGTTGCTAGATTCAGCGGAAAATCCTAATTAGATGGACGTATTTGGCTCAAACTTGCGCCACGCCGATTGATTTGTGGCAACCTACGCTGTCGTAGGTTACGCTAGCGTAGGTTACGGTTGAGTAACTAAGGAATACCTCATGCAGGAGTATTAATGAACTCACTCGGTCTACCGCCAATCATTCAAGGTGGCATGGGCGCGGCAGTATCTTCTTGGTACCTAGCGCAGACAGTAGCCAAGCAGGGGCAACTTGGTGTTGTGTCGGGCACAGCGCTTGAAACAGTTGTTGCTCGGAGATTGCAAAATGGTGATGTCGGCGGACACATGCAAGAGGCACTTGCCCACTTTCCATATCCAGAAGTAGCCGAACACATATTGGCAACGTTCTATCGTCCCGAGGGTCGCAATGGCGAACCTTTCCGACCAATGCGTCGACTGAGCCTTAAGGCCCACAAGGAACATGATCAACTTGCAGTGGCCGCAAACTTTGTTGAAGTATGGCTAGCCAAACAAGCAGGGACTGGAAAAGTCGGCATTAACTTTCTAGAAAAACTTCAGACCGCAACTCCCGCAGCTCTTTATGGCGCAATGCTTGCTGGTGTTGATGCAATCCTTATGGGTGCTGGCATCCCACGTGAAATCCCACAATTGATGACTGATTTTTCACAAGGTAAATCTGGTCATTTAAGCATTGACTCTGATCGTCCTGCTGGAATGGATGCGCCAGTTTTAGAATTTGATCCGCTTGAATCATTTGGTAAAGCACCAGAGTTACCTCGTCCAGCTTTCTTGGCTATTGTCACCGCAGAAGTTCTTGCCGCTTATCTTGCGCGCAATGAAGTTACTCGTCCAGATGGTTTTGTGGTCGAGCACTACATGGCAGGCGGACACAATGCGCCACCTCGACGCATGCAAGACACAGAGACTGGTTATGGCCCGCTGGATGAAGCAAACATAGATAAGGTGCGCGACGTAGGCTTACCGTTCTGGCTCGCTGGCGGCCGCGCTACTCCCGGCTCTGTGGCAGATGCTGTTGCCCAAGGTGCAGAAGGTGTTCAAGTTGGTTCGCTCTTCGCTTTGAGCCATGAATCAGGTTTGCTACCGGAGTACCGCGAGCAGATGCTACAGGCTGCTCGCGAAGGAAACTTGCGAGTACGTACAGATCACTTAGCATCACCAACTGGATTCCCGTTCAAAGTTGTTGAACTGCCAGGCACAGTTGGTATGAGCGACACATACGAAGCACGTCCTCGACTTTGCGATCTTGGGTACTTGCGCTCTAGCCACATAAACGAGGCGGGCAAAGTCAGTTACAGATGTGCTGCTGAGCCAGATGGGCCTTACTTAAAAAAGGGTGGCGAAGAGGTTGATCTCAAGGGACGAATTTGTCTTTGCAATGGTTTAGTTGCCGCAGTTGGACTTGGCCAAGAACGACCTGATGGTTATAAAGAAGCACCGCTTTTGACACTGGGTTCAACAACTAGTGATGTCGAGTCAATGTTGCATGTTCATCCACAAGGATGGAGTGCTGTTGATGTGATTAACCGCTTACTCGAAGGTATAGATTCGCCGGTTGTTACCGCTTAGTTAGTTATTACAGGATTCGATGTTGGGAATTGGTGACACAACCCAAGTTTTTAGCTAGTGATGGTTTTTTGGGACGTATCGAGAGAATGAGTCTGCGATTTCTGCTTCGGCTGCAACACGGTCTTCCCAGGTAGCGCCTTCGACTGACTTTCCTGGTTCAAGGTCCTTGTATGTTTCGAAGAAATGCTGAATTTCTAGCCGATCAAATTCGGGCATGTCTGTGATGTTTTGTAGATGTGATTTGCGTGGGTCATTTGCCGGGACGCACATTATTTTGTCGTCGCCGCCAGCCTCGTCGCGCATACGGAACATGCCAATTGCTCGGCATTTAATGAGTACGCCAGGAAATGTCGGTTCTTCAATTAGAACCAGCGCATCAATTGGATCGCCATCAAGGCCCAGAGTATTCTCGATGAACCCGTAATCGCGTGGATAGCGAGTCGCGGTAAAGAGCATGCGGTCAAGGCGTAACCGGCCAGTTTCGTGATCAACCTCGTACTTATTACGGCTTCCGCCAGGAATCTCGATGACTACATCAAATTCCATACTCATGATTGGGTTACTCACTTTCTTTAGCATATGTTCCTTACTCTATTGCAGTTCTGCCATGTACAAAACCTAAAATTGGTTATCAGACGGCCAAAGAATAAGGTCGGGAGTGTGAACGTATTGCTTGTGAGGCTTCATTGATTGACCTCGACTTGCGCAAGGCGCTGCTGGATAACCTTTCAGACTGTTCGGCAGGCTCCAAGATTATCGTCGGTTGTAGCGGCGGAGCAGATAGCGTGGCTCTGGTTAAAGCAACAGCACACGTCGCAAATGAATTGCACCTTGATTTACGTGTTGTCATCATTGACCATCAACTCCAGACAGACTCAAAACAAGTCGCCGAGGCAGCCAAAGAATTAGTGCTAACGCTTGGTGCGACAGATGTAGACATCGTCGCAGTAGAGGTCAAGCTGGGCCCAGGCGCCGGCGGACTTGAGTCCGCTGCGCGAGATGCTCGTAGACGTGTTTTTGGAGAATATGCACAAAGGCTGGGAATTAAAGCGGTGTTGTTAGGTCACACCCTAGAGGATCAGGCAGAAACAGTTTTATTAGGTCTGGCCCGAGGATCCGGGGCCAGATCCCTATCGGGTATGCGAGCAATTGATGATTTGTACCGTCGCCCATTTTTGGCGATTAGTCGCGAACATGTTAGGTCCACGGTTAGCGACCTGCCGACTTATGAAGATCCGCACAATTCAAACATTGATTTCGCTAGAGTCCGAGTGCGCGAGATAGTTTTGCCAACTCTGGAACGAGAACTTGGACCTGGCATCGCTCGAGCGCTAGTTCGCACTGCAGATATGTTGCGAGATGATGCTGATGCGCTTGATAGCTTTGCCCTTGATTCGTATGCCTGGGTCGGCGCAAACATTGAAGGCCTCAGTGAGTTGAGTCCTGCAATTAGAACGCGACTAATTCGTAAACTCGCGATTACCGCTGGGTGTGTAGTCAATGATTTAACGCGAGAGCATGTCCTTGCAATCGACGCGTTAATAACTGACTGGCATGGTCAAGGTCCGCTAAATATGCCAGGCGGAGTCAATGTTGAAAGAGAGCATGGCAGACTGAAGTTCTATAAACCGTGACAACAGGAGTAATTTGTGGATGCCCAGGCTTTAGGAAATG
>VFKC01000006.1 GCA_009885745.1 Actinomycetota bacterium | reverse complement strand
TAATTTTTGTAGCCGCTGGGGCTGATGGTCATGAATCTGACCCACTTTCAAATCTGCGCTTCTCCCCAGGTGGGGTATTTAAAACTATGGGTGGCTTGCGAAACTCTTTCCCCACAACGCCAATTTTGGTCGGGGGAGCTGGTGGGTATCAGCCTGATGGTGGTACTCCAGAGATGTGGAAAAACGCTGTATACGGGCTTGGGGCGTAGCAACAAATGCCAAACATCCTTTACCCCCACAATCATGCGAGTCGAGATTGGCGACCAGACTTTGCGCAGGAGAATCGCAACTACCCGATGTTAGATCTCACTGAGTCTGAGCTTCATGAGCGCATACTTTTGATAAACCCAACTGACATGCGTAATGCGATTTTGCGGGCTGATACGGCTATGAACCCAGAAACACCCTTGCGTCTGTTGGAGTTACTCGGCCGTGATGAAACATTTATAGTTCGATTCGGGGTGACATCGAATCCAGCGGCTCCCAAGAAGCTAGTGGATGAGGTTAAGCCAACGATTTCACGGTACATGCTTACTGAGTCCTTTCGCGGTTGGCGAGATCTGTATTCAATGCGCGGCAGTATTTCACCAGAAAGGGCGATGAGATTAACTGATTTTCCGGAGGTGTATCCAGGACGATTAGCAGGATCGTCTTGGCTTTTGGACCGAATTCCAAATGGGTTTTATGTGCCTAGAGAAATGGTCGTGCGATGGATTTCATCCGGATATCAAAAAATTCATCAGAGACTTATTGGTCGCAATGATCTTCTTGGACCTCATGATTTATGGTTCACTTTCATTGGGTCAACCGATCAGGAGACCCGAGAACTCATTCAGTTTGATAAGCGCGTCCCCGATGAAGTAAGGGCATATGTGGCATTGCTAAACATGCAAGATGGGGCGAGGCATAGTGGCTAACTACCTAGGCGAAGAGCAAGAGCGTTATGCGGATTTCGCGCCAAAGGACACCTGGACTCAAGTTTTACCTCGCTTGTGGATTGGGGCTACAGATGATGATGACATTCTCGGCAAGGATCTTGATGAGCCGCGAATTACACTTGAACACTTTGACACAGTCGTAAGTTTGCATGCTTGGTCAAATCCAGCAGATTGGCATGTCCGAGAAATTAGGCAACCTTTCCACGATGGGGAAGTGTCGGAATTTGATGTAACTGATCTTAGATTTGTGGCAAACGCTGCATACGACGACTGGATGAATGGGCGAAGGGTTTTGGTGCGTTGTTTAGCAGGGCTCAACCGGTCCGGCCTTGTCATCGCACTTGTGATGATGATGGCGGGTTTCACCGCGAACGAGGCAATCGAACATCTGCGAAGTAGGCGGAGTAAATATGCATTATTCAATCAAGATTTTGCTCAGTGGTTACTTGAATTGGATGCTTCTCAATGGGAACGAAAAGGTGGACATCTGTGAGTCATCGTGCTCGGCCAACTTTGGGTTTTCACGCAGGGCTTAGGAGTTGATCAGTATATGTTGTTGGCCTGGTGCTGTTCATCCTGAATTGCAGTCAACTTCTTCCGCGCACGTGAAATTGTTTGGCTCACTGTTGCAGCACTCGCATAGCCATATGCTTTGGCGAGCTCTTCATGGGTCATTCCATTGGCGCTCTCAACTAGAAGCTGTGCTTCACGCTTTGTTAAGACCTTGAGCGCACGTT
>VFKC01000116.1 GCA_009885745.1 Actinomycetota bacterium | reverse complement strand
TGCCAGATGCCCTAATTGCTAATTGCTAATTGCTAATTGCTAATTCGAGTATTTCAAGGGTGTGGTTTTGATTTACAGGTATTTTTAATACGGATACGGAACATCATTACCCCCGAATTGTCGTGATTCCTTAGTCCATTGACATCTCCAGGAAACAAACCGGGAGATTTGCCTGGTGCTAGTGGTTCCTCCCCTGCAATGGGCTTATTTACCCTATGCACTTCGCTACATAAGTGGTGATTTGCATGAAATGACCGTGGCCGAGGGTCCTTATAATCTCAGTGGTCAGTGACCTCAGCCACTTCGAAACTGGGATTTTCGCCACAGTCGTTATGACAGGGCAAATCTAAGTCTCTATGGTCAAGCTAAAAAACAAGCAATAGGTGTGACGGCTTTGCCTATCTTGCTTTTTGCAGTCTTCGCCTGGCGCTAATCGGTAATTGCGTACCCAGTCGAGACGTTAGTTAGCATCTGGTTGTTGTCCCACAGGCTGATGCGAATAACGTAGTCGCCGGCCACAGTCGGGGTCCAAGAAAAAGTGCCCGAGTCATCGCCTGTGACCGTTGTCTTGTCCTGATAAACCCAGGGCATGTCCGGATCTTCTGCGTCACACATGTCTGTGCCTTCGTTACACAAATCGATTTGCATGGTTGCATCATTGGCGCTCCACGAAAGTGGATCGGTGTTTAAAAGTTCCCAGGTATAGATTTCGGGTGTGCCCACGGCTTGCGCGCCATCGTAGTAGGCGTCGATTACTTCACCGGTGGTGGATGAGCAGCCTTCATACTCCAGTGTGCGCTTAGCAGATACTGCTAGGTAGCGCCCCTTGGCTTTAACTACTATGCGCTCATCGGCCAAGATGGTGGTGCTTTGAGATTCAGCATTGCTGTTGTCAATCAGCTTGAGATACACATACCCGTCCTTGTCCGTAGTTTGAGTGTCTTCATCGATCCATTCGCCATTGCTTTGGTATTGCATGGTGACTTTACGCCCGGCTAGCGCAGGTGACACATAGGCGCTGATACCTTCGTCGGTGCATGAGATTGCATAGCTAGGCCAGTCAACGAGCAGGTTGGTTCGATGGAAAACTGAGATGGCAACGCTCTTGGAGCGCACCGAAGGTCTGGCTGTGACTCGAGCGGTGAGCTTGGTGTCTTTGACGAGCTTTAGGTTAAAGACTGCATTTCCCTGGGCGTTGGTGTAAACCTTGCGGGCGCTAACCACTCCAGACAGTAGCGTTATAGCAACACCGGATCGCCGCGGTGTGACCTGGGCAGTGACCTTAAGCGCCGCTCCAGCGATTGTCGTGGATTTGGCACTGAGCGTTACTTTCGTGCTAGCCGCTTGGGTCGCAGGTGATGCGCTAAACGATGCTGCAACCAGAATCACAACAAGAATCTTGTTGAACCTTGCTTTGTTGTCCGACAGCCACTGGGTATTTGAGGTGCCAATGCGCGTTTGGGGTTTTAGCTTTATGTGCAAAAGGTGGGCACTTAGTGTGCGGATCAGTTTCATACTTTGACGCTATGAAACCACTCTCACGCTGCACTCACGCTCTACTCACGGTGGACTCATTGCGGCGCACCAATCACCTAAAGGCCTGGTGGCTATGGCTGATTGCGCATGCTATTTGCTAAGAAAGTTGATCGGGCCCTTGCTACGCGATCCATGGGCCGGTTTTTATTTTTTATGGCAACAGCAAGAGCGGTGGTTGCCTTAATCCTCCTCGACAATGACCTCAGGCATGTCGAATTCAGCATCTTCACCCTTGCGGAAACGCTTCATCGAGTCGTTCATGTCGCTATAGACCTTGCGCTGGCCTTTGCCAGTGCGGTTAAAGGTCGCGGTCTTCATGCCGAGCTCGGCTCCTTGCGAGGCATCTTCACCCAGGCAAGTTCGGGCGCTTGCTTGGATTTGCAAAAGCGAAATACTGATTAGCAACAATGTCTGCGAGGCTCACCGTTTGGTTTCTGACCGTGCGATAGATTGCGTAAGTAGTAGGGGATTGGGAGAAGCAATGGGTAGTTTGATCGGGTTCTTTGTTGGACTTGGAATTATTGCATCGGCTTGGAGCGGGGATCTCGAGTTTTGGGG
>VFKC01000073.1 GCA_009885745.1 Actinomycetota bacterium | reverse complement strand
TGGTGCCGGAAACATGGTCATCTCTGCAACTAGGTCAAGAGCCATGGGCCCGGGCTTGCACGGAGTGATGAGTCAATGGGTAAGTGGAAAATTCACAACCATAAACAAAGTCAGTTTTATGTACGGAAAACTTGAAGCGCGTATTAAAGTCCCAGCTGGCGGTGGAACTTGGCCAGCATTCTGGATGTTAGGTGACACTCATCCAACTGTTCCTTGGCCATGGTCTGGCGAAATTGACATCATGGAACAAAAGGGAAATCTGCCTAACGTTCTATGGGGAACAATTCACGGTGCAGGTGGTGGTGGAGCAACTGCTCGCATGCCAATCCAGAACACATATGACACCGGGTCAGATCTAGCGAATGCATATCACACTTATGGCATTCTTTGGGAGCCAGACAAACTGACTTGGACTTACGATGGCAATGTCATTTTGAGTACGACGAAAGCACAATGGCAAGCGATAAGTCATGCTGATTGGCCTTGTAACCAGCCTTATTATCTAATTTTCAACTTGGCAATGGGTGGAGACTTTGCAGGTAGCGTGAGCAACTCACTTTCTTCAGCAGCTATGAAAATTGACTGGGTTCGTTACTCAAAGTACAACGGACATGGGACGGTTAAGTTCAAGTAAGGTTCCATCGGTCAATGCGGCTAACTAGCGCATTAGATTTTTAGGCAATTTCTCGGTAGCGTTTGGGACGGAGGATTCGCCTAGTGGCCTATGGCGCTCGCTTGGAAAGCGGGTTGGGTTAACGCCCTCAGGGGTTCGAACCCCCTATCCTCCGCCAGAGAAAAGGTATCCATTCGTGGGTGCCTTTTCCATTTGCCTCGGCAAAAGCGCATGCAGCCTATCCGGTAGTTGAACATAGAATAAGAACAAGCCCCTCGCATGGTGGCATCCTGTGAACCTCCCCAGGGCCGGAAGGCAGCAAGGATAAACAGGCACTGTTAGGTATGCGGGGGGTCCTTGCTTTCTCAAAGGTCACCCATAGCGACTACTCTCTTGAGTATGAGCTTGGCCCTTTACCGCAAATATCGACCTGGTCGATTTGTCGACGTCATCGGGCAAGAACATGTCACTGAACCGCTAATGCGCGCTTTGAATAACGATCGTTTGCATCATGCGTATTTATTTACTGGACCGCGTGGATGTGGCAAAACCTCATCAGCGCGCATCATGGCAAGGTCGATGAATTGCGAACAAGGACCGACCGCCACACCGTGTGAAGTATGTCAATCGTGTATCGAACTTGCGCCTAATGGCACTGGCTCGATCGATGTAATCGAAATCGATGCCGCAACTTACCGCGGTATCGAAGATGCGAAAGAATTGCGTGAACGCGCTGTTTATGCTCCAGTAACGTCGCGCTACAAGGTTTACATCATCGATGAGGCGCATCAATTGACTCGCGATGCATTTAACGTGCTACTAAAACTAGTAGAAGAACCACCACCTCACCTTCGTTTTATCTTCGCAACCACTGAGCCAGACAAAATTATTCCAACTCTTCGCTCGCGAACTCACCACTATCCATTTCGATTAGTCTCGGCAAAAACATTGCAGGAACACATGGTGAAAATGTGCGAGAGTGAAGAAATCGCAGCAGATGTTGCAGCCCTTGCCTTGATTGCTCGAGCCGGTGCTGGATCAGTACGTGATTCACAATCCGTACTCGGCCAGATAATTGCCGGTGCTGGTCCTGAAGGTGTGACTTACGCTGACACAGTTACTCAACTTGGATTCACTGATGAGGTATTGCTAAGCAGAGTTGTCGTAGCAATCGCTAATGCCGATGGTGCTGAATTATTTTCCCTAGTTGATGAGGTCGTTTCCTCAGGACATGAGCCTCGCAGATTTGCCAATGATCTTTTAGAAAGACTCCGTGATCTAGTTGTGGTCACGCAGGTTCCTGATTCAGCATCTTCTGGGTTATTCGATATCCCAGCAGAACAAATTGAAGATTTAGAAAAGCAAGCAAAACTCTTTACATCGGCACAACTTGTGCGAGTTGCAGATCTTGTGAGTTCTGGCCTTTCGGAATTGAGAGGAGCGGCAGCTCCTCGATTGCAACTTGAACTTCTAGCAGCGCGTTTGGTCATCCCGGCAGTTTCCCAAGACTTAGAGGAGCGCATTGCCAAACTTGAAAAAGGTGGCCCAATTGCTTCAGTGCGACCGAGCGCTAATCGTGAATCGACCGTAACTGGTGAATCAAAACTCGCGCAGACACTTAACGAGACAACCAAAACACCGGATTCAACTCAACCAGTTGCCCCACCGCCTGGGCGCCCAGTCACTGTGGCACCAGTAAAAACAGTCGCACCAGCGCCAGCAAGCAAACCAGCGGCTGCTCCACCACTTAAGCCATCGCAAGTAACGAGTACACCAGCGTTGGTCGAGGCAGATGTTTTACCGACTGCCCCTAAATCTGCTGGTGAGTTGACGATCGAACAGATTAAACATGCTTGGCCCGCTGTCATTGCGAACATTCAAGAGCAAAGCAAAGTCTCGCACATGCTCATCCGTGACACTTCGCCGTTATCAATTGGATCTGATGGCTTACTTGCTGTTGCTTTTACCAATGCCAACAACATTCAAGGTGCAACTTTAGGCGGACATGATTTGCGTCTAGCTGCAGCAGTTTTGGAAGTTCTGAAAGCAGAGGTTCGTATTGAGTTTGTGCTTGATGGAACGCGAGCCACAGTAAAAGAAATCATCATGGAGGAAAGTACTGATTCTGGCCATGCCAGCCCTGATGACGAGTCAATTCCAGAACGATCAGCAATTGACATGGTGACCAACATTATGGGTGGAAAAATTATCGGCGAGAGTCCCCGGGAATAATGAGCAGTATGTACGAAGGCATTGTTCAGGATTTAATTGATGAGTTTGCGCGTCTACCTGGAGTAGGACCAAAAGGCGCATCTAGAATCGCATTTCATATCCTGAATGCTGATGATGAAACTGTCGCGAGACTGGCACATGTACTTATCGAAGTAAAAGATAAAGCCAGGTTTTGCCGCAGTTGCTTTAACGTGGCTCAGGATGATTTATGTCGCATTTGCGCAGATAGTCGCAGAGACCAAAGCATCCTTTGTGTTGTTGAAGAACCCAAAGATGTCATGGCCGTAGAACGTAGTCGTGAATTCCGTGGGCGGTATCACGTGCTTGGTGGAGCGATTAGCCCCATCGATGGCATCGGTCCTGATGACTTGCGCATTTCTGAACTAGTCGCACGCTTGGCTGACACCGGCATTGCCGAGATTATTCTGGCCACCGACCCCAACCTTGAAGGTGAGGCAACTGCAACATATCTAACGCGCCTGATCTCGCCTCTGGGGATGAAAATAACCCGCTTAGCGAGTGGACTGCCAGTAGGCGGAGACCTGGAATACGCTGATGAAGTGACTCTGGGGCGAGCATTTGTTGGTCGGCGCCAAGTAAGTCCCTAAATAAAACTCGTCCACATTATGGACATGCCGTCCTAATGGTGAGATGACCTTTAGAATTAGCCATTATGAGCTTGATCGTTGCAAAGTTTGGTGGATCCTCGGTAGCAGATGCACCCAGTGTTCTGCGGGTGGCCAAACGAGTTGTTGAGGCTAAAAATGCGGGCAATCAGATCGTTGTTGTTGTCTCAGCAATGGGTGACACCACCGATGAACTTCTCGATCTAGCTCAACAGATTTCCCCAAATCCACCAGGTCGCGAACTCGACATGCTCTTGACCTCTGGCGAACGAATATCTATGGCAGTTCTGGCGATGGCAATTAATGATCTCGGGGTCGAGGCTCGGTCATACACCGGATCTCAAGCGGGTCTAATCACTGATTCAAAGCATGGTAGGGCGCGCATCATTGATGTGACTCCGAGTCGCATTTTGGAAGCACTTAATGATGGAGCCATTCCAATTGTTGCGGGTTTCCAAGGTGTTGCCCAAGACACCAAAGACATCACAACACTGGGTCGCGGCGGGTCGGATACAACGGCAGTTGCTTTGGCTGCAGCACTTGACGCAGATGTCTGCGAGATTTACACAGATGTTGACGGTATTTTTTCCGCAGATCCACGAATTGCGCCAAGCGCTCGACAAGTTCCGCGCATCACGTACGACGAGATGATGGAACTAGCAGCAGCGGGGGCAAAAGTTTTGCATCTTCGCTGTGTCGAATACGCCAAGCGTTTTGATGTCCCAATACACGTTCGATCATCCTTCTCGGATAAAGAAGGAACTTTTGTGATTGCTGATTTAGAAGATCAGTCCAAGTTAGTGAATCTTTCCAAGCAAGGAGTCATCATGGAGCAACCAATAATTGCCGGAGTCGCACACGATCTAGGCGATGCAAAAATCACAGTCACGGGTGTGCCAGATCGTCCGGGTACTGCTGCTGCAATCTTCCAAGCTGTTGCTGATGCCGGAATCAACATGGACATGATTGTGCAAAATGTCAGTGTTCATGGTTCAGGTCAAACAGATGTAACTTTCACTTGCCCACGTGATGGTGTGGCTCATGCCGAGAGTGCGTTAAGAGATGTGCAAGGCGAAATTGGTTTCGAAGATATTTTGACCGATTCAAACATCGCCAAGATCTCACTAGTTGGCGCAGGAATGCGTTCGCATCCTGGTGTCTCAGCAAATTTCTTCAAAGCTATTGCAGATGCTGGGGTCAACGTTGAAATGATTTCAACGTCTGAGATTCGTATCTCGGTAGTGACTAGAGCAGATGATGCTAAAAAGACCGTCGAAGCGGTGCACACTGCATTTGGACTTGACGCTGATGGACAGGCCGTTGTTTACGGTGGGACGGGGCGGTAATCATGTCAGATAAGAAACCAACTTTGGCTGTTATCGGCGCAACTGGTGCCGTTGGAACTGTGATGCTTGACTTACTCTCCACGCGGGAAAATGTGTGGGGCGAGATTCGACTATTGGCGTCGGCAAGATCAGCTGGAAAAGTTTTGCGCGTTCGTGGCGAAGATGTAGTTGTCCAAGAACTTACTGAAGACTCCTTTGACGGAGTAGATGTAGCAATGTTTGATGTTCCCGATGAGATATCTGAAATTTGGGCACCTATTGCAGCAGCAAAGGGCGTTGTTGCCGTTGATAACAGTGGGGCATTTCGAATGGATGCCGATGTGCCATTAATCGTTCCTGAAGTAAATGCGGCTGAGGCGCGAAATCGACCTCGTGGGATTATTAGTAATCCAAATTGCACAACCTTGTCGATGATTGTGGTTGTTGGCGCATTGCACCGAGCCTATGGCGTCAAGGAACTTGTCGTTTCTTCATACCAAGCAGCATCAGGTGCTGGGCAATCCGGCATTGATGGGCTTCACGCGCAGATTGATGCGGTTGCTGGCAAGAATCTTGGCACAGTTAATAAAGATGTGCGTTCAGCAATTACAGATTCATCCCCATTCCCTGCACCACTTGCGATGAATGTAATTCCTTGGGCTGGATCGTTACAGGAAAATGGGTACACGAGCGAAGAACTAAAGGTTCGCAATGAGTCACGCAAGATCTTGGGGCTTCCAAATTTGAAGGTCCACGCAACTTGTGTGCGCGTTCCAGTGGTAACCACCCACTCGCTAGCGGTTCACGCGGTATTTGAAAATGCGGTGGATGCCAAGGAACTTCGCGAGATTCTAGAGAATGCCCCTGGCGTTCTTGTGGTCGATGATCCAGAAAATAAAATCTTCCCAACACCGATTGATGTAGTTGGTACTGATCCAACTGTTGTTGGGCGAATAAGGGTGTCGCAAGAATATCCAAACGAGATTGATTTCTTTGTGTGTGGAGATAATTTGCGCAAGGGTGCTGCGCTTAACACTGCGCAGATTGCTGAAGTTGTAGCTGCGGAATTTAATAAGTAATTTACAACTACTATTTTCGAAATTATATTGAGCGCGCGCGCAAGGTAATCAATGACGCTTCAGGTCGACAAGCAAATCTCACCGGTGTGTAAGGTGACGTTCCGATGCCTGCCGAAACATGTAATGGCATTTCGTATCCATCATGAGTAAATGTAGAAAGTCCTTTCGCTTGCTTGGTCGGTAAATCACAGTTAGTGACTAATGCGCCATAGAACGGGACACAAATTTGGCCACCATGAGTGTGACCTGCGAGCATAAAATCAGTTTTGTCTTGACCAAATTGTTCTAACACTCTTACATAAGGTGCATGAGTGACGCCCAAAGAAAAGGCATCAGAATCGTAAGCTCCAGAAACTTTGGAGTAGTCATCTAATTTGATGTGCGGATCATTAGTTCCTCGCGCATGAATCTTTACTCCATTGATATTGATTATATCTTGCTTGTTGTTTAAATCTATCCAGTCATTATCTAGAAATAGATTTATCAAATCATCTGTTGGTAATTCCCTACCAGAATGAGATACTTTTCGCGTCCCAGCCAGATACCTAACCGGGTTTTTGAAGAAAGGCGCAAAGTAGTCGTTGCTACCGAGAACAAACATTCCAGGGATGTGCATGAGCGGACTTAGGGCTTCAGCAACAGCGGCAACTCCGAATCGATGTGAAAGAAAGTCCCCAGTGCCAACTATTAAATCTGGCTCAAATTTCGCCAAGGATTGCAGCCACTTGATTTTGCGGCTTTGGCTAGGGGTCAGATGCAGATCCGAAAGGTGCAGTAACCGAATGTCGGAACTGCCCGGTGGGAGAACATCAAGTGAAAATTCGCGGCAAGTGAATGCTTGGGCTTCGAGCAAACTGTAGGTTAAAGTCCCAGTGCCTACTGCCCCAACTGAGCCAATAAGAGATGTAAGAAAACCCACCACCAAAGCATCCCACGACCACCTATGTTTTTCGCAATCGAAGCCAAGGGAATAAGATATCGCTATCTTTTACCTCACAAGGAGGCGCCCATGTCTTTTGATGATGGCAAACGCCCAAATGACCCCGACTTTGACCCCTTAACCGCGCCAATTTGGAATTTATCGAATGAGGAAGATGTTTTACTTGCGCCGGCATTCGCTGACTATGGCTTGCCGGATC
>VFKC01000004.1 GCA_009885745.1 Actinomycetota bacterium | reverse complement strand
GTCGGTGTCGGTGTCGGTGTTGGTGTCGGAGTCGGTGTCGGTGTCGAAGTCTGGGTTGGTGTTGGTGTCGGAGTGACAGCGACAAGCGAAACTACTGCTGAGCGGGTAACTGGTACAGCCACTAAGTATTGAGAATCGGTGAGTTTTGTGGCCTTTATTGTGCAAATTCCAATTTTAATGGCATGCACCATTCCAGCATTAACTGAGCAAATAGTTGGGGTACTAGTAACCACGGTTGCCTCACCACTTGGGGTGCTAACGGATATCGATTGATCTAAACCATCAAGCACCATCGATTTCATGGGTGGGAAAATAATTATTTGTGCAGCTTTAGCGATCTTGACTGTCCTAGTCACAGATTTGGCAGCGCTGAAAACTAAATCTGCGGACGAGCTAGCTGTTACCTTGCAACTTCCACTTGCTAATGCCTGCAACTCACCACCAGTCACCGCACAAATGGTAGGTGTCGTGCTAATCAAATCGACAGTTCCCCGAGTCGAAGATGCAGTTAAAGTTTGATTAGCCTCACCAAAGACCATTGCTTCGGGTTGCACAAATATCACAGTGTTTGTGGAGGCCACTGCTTTAATGGCCTTGACCGCAATCGCGCCTGCGCCAACATTATTAAGCGCCCGCAATCGCAAGGAATAAGTAACTGCATTAGTCAGCCCTGAGATGACCAAGGGGCTAGCAGTTGCTGGAGACCAAGTTGCGCCAGCATCTAATGAATACTCGACCGAAGTAATAGTGGCTCCATTATTTACTCCAAGGGCGTATGTCACGCTAACCTGTCGGCTTACTTTAGTGTCAAGTGCAGAGATAACAGGGGCTGCTGGAATCTTTGCTGCTGTTGTTGATGGAACTACCAAAACCGTTTGGGATGGTAGTGAATCGCCAATAGCATTCCTAGCAACAACGGACACTGAATATGTTGTCCCATTTATTAGTGCTGGAATAAGAACGCTTCGCTGAATGGCCGTGGCCGAAATGCTAGTTGTGCTACTTGAGCCCGTTACAGCAATCGAATAACCAGTGATTGTCGATCCGCCATCATCTACAGGGCCAGCCCAAGTCACCGTGGCACTGCCATTGCCTCTAACCGCTGAAACTGAGAATGGCGAACTAGGGACAGTTGAGACATCTGCAAGTGCTTGACCAGAAGTGGTAAATGAAACGAGAACAAGCGAACCCACCAGCAGAAAGATCAACTTACGCAGATGCTGAATCATATTCGAACCCTTCTTTTATGTACCTAAACCTACAGAAAAATACCCTAAGACGCGCAACTCAAACTCTTCTTGAAGAGCCTAAGGAGTGTTTAGCGTTCCCTGGCCATTTGACGAGTAATAACGCACATAGTCAACAGTCATTGCAGTGGAATTGAGTGACGCAGGGATTGCACCACCGATTCCGCCCATTGCAACATTTAAGATTGCGTAGAACTTAGGTGTATCTGTCGCTGTTTTACCAAATGGCCACTGGGACGTTGGATAACTTGATGCATACAACGTGTAACGAGAGATGCCATCGATAAACCATGTGATTGATCCAGGCTTCCACAAAATTCCGTAGGTGTGATATGCGTCAGCTAATCGAGTATTGAATGTAACCGTATTTGCGCCAGGAGCCATGATGCGTTCGCCACCGGCGTCCGCGAAGTGTGCCGTACCCCAGTTGGTGTACGGATCAGACAAAAGATTTTCCATGATGTCGATCTCACCTGAACGTGGCCATGGATTTGTGTAAAGATCGGTGCCCAACATCCAGAATGCTGGCCATGCGCCAGCTCCTGCTGGAATCTTAAGCCTGGTTTCTAGATACCCATATGTGAAACTGACTTTGCCCATGGTTGTGAGCTTGCCACTCTTCCATTCACAAGTTCCGTAGTAACAGGCTTGACTACCTGTTGATCGTGTCGCTGTGATGATTAGATTGCCATCAGCAGATCCATCCATCCTATTTGAATTGCTGTCGTACCATTGGCGTTCGCCATTGCCCCAACCACAGTTGCCATCAGGGGCTGCACAGCCATCACCGATTGTGGTGAACCACTTGCTTGAGGATGGGGATGATCCAGCTGCGCCAGTAAATTCATCTGACCACAACAAGTTCAAAGTGCCAGCGCCTGTAATTGGTGGTGTAGGAGGTGCTGATGTTGGAGTTGGAGTTGGAGTTGGAGTTACAACTGGCGTTGAACCATCGCCAAGGAAAGTGATTTTGCCAATTCCACCTAGTGGCGCCGAGGACCAAGCCGGACCAACCAAAATGTAAGAGAAGGATTTACCTGCTGTGTTTGAAATATCAACCTTAAATGATGCAAAACCATTCCCATCCAGGCCGATGTAACAGCCATTGCCAGCCGCTGGACCTGGATCGCAAGCTGTTGAACTTGTGCCAGATGCGTTCTTGTCCAGTGTCAGAGTTAATCCATTAGTCAGATCATAAAACGTAACCTGAATTGATTTGCAAGCCAGGGATGCATCGGAATAGCTGAAAGTCAAAAGCGAATTGTTATTGCCCCATAAAGTGTTACCAGCTGGGTAGATATTTCTGGTTCCGTTGCCCACCACGCTCAAGTTGCTGAAACTTTCACCAGTGATGAAGGTCGCAGGAACCCCCACGCAACTAATTCCACCTGGTGTCGGAGTTGACGTCGGGGTAGGTGTTGGAGTCGGGGTTGACGTTGAATTCGGATCATAAATGACATCTAGGATGTCGACAGTGTCCCAATTTGAATCATTGACGTAAGCGGACACTTGTGTGAAGGTGCTGGCACCTGCTGGATTGTCCGTATTCACAAGAGTGAAACTCACATTGCCATTGACATCAGTTATTCCAGTAACAGCGGCTTGCTCTCCTGCTGAATTAACCGTGCCTACATTTACTCTGGCGGTAGATCCACTGTAGGTCTTGCCCATGAGGAATGTGATCGTCTTGCCAGCCACAGGTAAACCGTTGCCAGAAGTTACGCGATATGACATCACGTTTGTGCTACCGGTTGCGTAATACACCTGCGCGTATCCAAGGCCGGCTTGATACCAACCATTGCCCACCCAAGTGGCGGCCGTACCAGTCTGCGATGCCACGACTGAGGTAGAACGAATAGTCCACGGACCTGTCGCAGTCGGCGTTGAAGTTTGCGTCGGAGTCGGCGTTGAAGTTTG
>VFKC01000106.1 GCA_009885745.1 Actinomycetota bacterium | reverse complement strand
GCAAGCCTGTATCTCTAGAGTGGGTCAATCAACCTGTAACTGCTAATGGTGTTCGCAGTGAATTGTCTTGGGTTGGTCAAGCCGGATTATCTAATCAAATAGCAGCGGCATTGAAGCATTTCCCAGACCTACGTTTTGAAGTTACTGAAGAGCCAAGTCCAGGTCACGATGGTCAACGCATCGCCTTTACTCCGTCACTAGGTTTTTGGCGCACTCCAATGGGATCCTTTGGCGAGAGTTTCGTGCCAGAAGACAAGCTGCGCGTAACAGTTGCTGATGCTCTGGCCCAAGGAGGATCGATCCCTGAGGCAATTGATCAGGTTCTTGGCGGTCCATGGGACCGTGAGTTAGAACCGTTTAGATTCGCTGGCGAAGGTATGGCAGTTCGCTGGCTTCATAATGTGGTCTAACTCGTAGACCAAAGAAATAATTTAGTTATTGATCAACTAGGCATTGCGGAATGCCAGAACCACATCGTGGCCACCAAACCCGAATGAGTTGCTGATTGCAGCAATGTCACCAGCAGGTAAAGCACGTGGAGTGCCCGTGACTATGTCGATGTCTACGCCTTCGGCAAGATTATCGAGATTGGCCACAGGAGGCACTATGCGGTGCTTTAGCGCCAAGATAGATGCGATTGCTGCCAGTGAACCAGCGCCACCAAGCAAGTGTCCAGCAACCGATTTAACCGCAGTAACAGGTGCATGATCTGCATCTGCACCTAAGACTGTGCGAATTGCTTTCGCCTCAGCAACATCGCCCGCTGGAGTGCTTGTTGCATGAGCATTGATATGGAAAATGTCACTAGTGCTTAGGTCTGCGTCCTTAAGTGCACGATTCATGGCAAGCATTACGCCGCGCCCTTCTGGTTCTGGCTGAGCAATGTGATGAGCATCAGCTGCTAAACCTTGGCCACCGTAGATTGCGTAAATCTTGGCGCCACGGGCTTTTGCATGTTCTTCAGATTCGAGTACCACAAGTGCAGCGCCCTCAGCCATAACAAAACCATCGCGGTTTGCATCAAAAGGTCGAGAAGCAGCAGTTGGGTCATCATGACGCGAGGAAAGAGCGCGCATTGCTGCAAACGAAGCCAGAGTCAGTGGGTGAATGCAACCTTCGGTGCCACCACAAACAACGATGTCTGCTCGGCCTGTGCGAATCATTTCGGCTCCGTAACCAATAGCCTCGGCACCAGATGCACATGCTGATACTGGAGTGTGAACACCAGCCATGGCGCCAAGTTCCAAGCCAACTACTGCAGCAGGACCATTTGGCATCAACATCGGGACAGTCATTGGCGAAACTCGCGATGGTCCGCGTTCTTTCAGAATGTCATATTGCTCCATGAGCGATATTGCTCCACCAACTCCGGTAGCCACCGCGACACCGAGTCGCTCTGGGTCTACCACTGGAGCGCCGGCATCTGCCCAGGCTTCACGCGAGGCAATCAGAGCAAGTTGTTGAGATCTATCCATTCGGCGAATTTCATGCTTTTCCAAAACTTCACTTGGATCAACTGCAGCAGTAGCAGCAATACGCACAGGAAGGTTTGCGTAAAAAGGTTCGTGTAGCAAGCGCACACCAGAGCGTGCAGCAAGGAGTGACTCCCATGTTGAGGCGACATCGCCGCCTAGGGGAGTGGTAGCGCCAAGACCTGTAACAACAACGGTGCGACTCATGATGCGAGCGACCTTTCTCTAGAATTTTTTGAGTACTTGAATTTGTTTTAGTTTGCGCCAGCGGGAGTCGAGTAAATCGACTGCCCGCTGGCGAGAAACTTTGGAGTTATTTACTTGTTGGCAGTGATGTAGTTAACAGCATCTGCAACAGTGTTTAGGTTCTTTACTTCAGTGTCGGGAATAGTGACGCCGAACTTATCTTCACAAGCCATAACAACTTCAACCATGGACAATGAGTCCACATCTAGATCATCTACGAATGACTTTTCCATCTGCACACTTTCAGCTGGGATGCCTGCAACTTCATTAACAATTGCGGCTAATCCTGCCAAAACATCTTCCTGTGACATGTGTTCTCCTTCATTTATGAAACTTCTCGCTGTTTGCGAGAGGCCTTATCTGCACACCAGTTGGCGCACAGAAACTTATGGGACCAATGCGACCTGAGCTGCAAAGGCTAGTCCAGCGCCGAAGCCAATCATCAGAACTGGATCTCCTGAACGAACGCTGCCGGATTTGCGCAAAGTATCCAGCGCAAGTGGGATTGACGCGGATGAGGTGTTACCCGATGTGGTGACATCGCGCGCGATGACAACCGAATCTGGCAAGTGTAGGCGCTTGATTAAAGCATCTGTAATTCGCAGGTTTGCCTGGTGCGGAACAAATGCCACGAGATCATCAGCAGTTATGTTTGCGGCGCTCAGCGCTCTTTCGCAAATTTCACCCATTGATCCAACGGCCCAACGAAACACTTGCTGTCCCTGCATTGTGAGCATTGAGGGAACGCCTTGAAGGCCCGCGGCGATTGAGTCAGGAGCCATGATGATCGCATCACGCGATGAACCATCTGCTCCCCAGACAGTCGGCCCGATTCCTTGCACATCAGTTGCACTGATAACGGCTGCGCCAGCTCCATCAGCAAATAAAAATGCGGTACCGCGATCATCAAAGTCAGTAAAGTCACTAATCTTTTCTGATCCAACTAGCAAAATGTTCTTGGCATTACCGGAACGAATCAGACCATCGCTCACGCCAATTCCGTAAGTGAATCCAGCACATGCAGCACCTAAGTCGAAGGCCGATGCATTTACTGCGCCAACTAGATGTGCAATTTCTGCTGAGGCTGAGGGTGTTTGATACTTGTGTGTGAATGTGGCAACGATAACCACATCAATTTCACTGGGATCAATTTTTGCGTCCCGGATAGCTTCGAGTCCAGCATGAGTACCCATGGTGACCACATCTTCTTCGGCTGTGGCGAATCTACGTTCGATGATTCCAGTTCGTTCGCGAATCCACTGATCAGATGAATCAATGCGGCTAGCAAGTTCGTCATTGCTAACCACTCGCTCTGGGCGATAAGCGCCAAGTCCAGTGATACCAGAATGTGTATGAAGGTCAGCGGTTGGAAGATTAATCATCTATATTCACCATCTGGCCGGCCTTCATTGCCGCAACTGTGACTGCACTAGGTGCGCCATGGCGTTCAACAAAATCCAAAGCGGCTGGGATGTCATCAGGACCCTTTAGCGCAAAAGTTTCAACACCTGGCATTGCCCTGGTTGCTAAATTCGTTAGCGTGCCTGCCGGAAGTAATTCCAACATCCCTGTTACGCCTAAGTCGATCATCTTTTGCATGCAAAGGTCCCAGCGAACAGGGTTATTCACTTGACTCACGAGTCGCTTCAGGAAAGTCCTGCCATCATTTACTACGCCACCATCAACATTTGAAAGCAGGCTTAAGCGTGGATCGCGAGTTGAAATAGCGTTTGCATACTGTCCAAGCAGTGCAGCGGCAGAATCCATGTGCTTGGTATGGAACGCCCCGGCGACAGTTAGTGGTCGTACCCGGGACCCCTCTGGGGGATCTGCTTGGAATGCCGCAATTTGCTCGACGGTGCCAGCTGCGACAATCTGTCCTGCACCATTTTCATTTGCTGCAGTTAAGCCATACTTTGCGATTGCGGCAATTACAGTCTCACGTTCGCCACCTAATACCGCAGCCATTCCAGTGGGAGTGATTGCAGCGGCTAGAGCCATTGCCTTTCCGCGCTCGCGAACAAATACCATGGCTTGTTCGGCGGTAATAACATGTGAAGCAGCTGCGGCAGTTATCTCGCCAACGCTATGTCCGGCGCCTATGCCTACTTTGTGGAAGACCTCGCCAGGCTTAGGAAACAGGCTAAGCAGGGAAACAAGGCTGGAAGCAACAATGAGAGGCTGGGCGATGTTGGTGCTCTTGATGGTTGCTTCATCACTTTGCGTACCGTGTTTAACTAAGTCCAAATCAGCAACAGTGCCGAGCCAGCGCAAGCGATCCTCAAAGTATGGCAACTCAAGCCAAGGAGTTAAAAAGCCTGGAGTTTGCGAACCTTGACCGGGAGCGACAACTGCAAGCATGTATCTACTCTTCCGTATAGGCAACCGATAAATGGCTGGCAAAACAGCCAATTTATAAGCCAGTTTCTTGTAGGTATCCTACAACAAACTAGTATTGCGCTCAAACATGAGCGCCAACCGCAAAGTAAAGGAATCGGCTGGATCCATTGGGTCAAGATGAGTGACCTCGCTGACCTTGCGAAGCCGGTAACGAACAGTATTGACGTGCACAAACAGGCTCTTGGCACAGCCTTCAATTGTGGGTGATTTTTCTAGATAAGTGGCCAATGTCGTTTTAACGTCATCGCGAAGCTGCGTGCGAAGCACTGCAACCAGATCTGCAATGGCAGATGTGTCGCCAGAGAGCACTCGACTTGCGATTAGTTGATCACTTGGAATTATTCGCTCCTGAACGGGCATGAGCCCAAGTGATTCATAGCCAGAAGTAGCACTAACGGCTGATGTATTAGCCTCCACTAAAGATGAAACCACAGGCCCACAAACGACTGTTCCCTTTCCAAAATGTGACAACAGGGGTTTTGCTAAAAGAGTTGGAGTTGTTGTGAATTCATCGCCACTAATCAGCACCACCATGCGATCGTCATGCATGCCAACGATGACATCGAGTTTGTTCGATTTAGCACTACGACGAATCTGTTCCATGTGGACATCGATTGAGGTTCGCCTTGAAGGTATTGGACCGACTAGAACAAAAACATTTTTGGAAGTATCCCAGCCCGCCGCCGATGCTCTAGATAACAAGGTTGAGGAGTCATCATTAGATAGCACCGCATCTAAGACCAAATCTTGCAGTCGAGCATCCCACGCACCACGGGCTTCGGCCGCACGAGCAAAAACTTCTGCAGCAGCGAAAGCCATCTCGCTAGAGAATCGCAATAATGATTCACGCAGCAATGCCTGGCGCTCACGATTGTCTCCAGCTATCTTGGCAATGGAGCCTTCAACTACACCCATTGTGGTTCGTACAAGTTCTACTGTCTGTTGCAGTGTTAGTGCTCGAGCAAGTTCACGCGGTGCAGCAGTGAAAATTTCAGAGATTTGTTGGCTATCCGTTTGTTCAGAGCTGAACCATTCAACAAAAGTAGCAACTCCAGCCTGAGCAACTGTGCCAACGGAAGCGCGTTCATTTGCCGGCAGCGCAATGTACCAAGGCAATGTTTCTTCCATCTTTTGCGTGGCAGAAGTGGTCAATTCCCCGGTCATTCGTTGAACGCGCCGAGCAAGGACAACTCGCTCAGCAGCAATGCGCTCAGGTGAGGTGAGGTGTTCGGGCATGGAATCGTTCATGATGACTTGAGACTAGCGGCTAAATCAGCCGCCACCCTCAGTATTGCCAGCACCTGCTGCTTTTGGGTCACCTAGTTGGTAGCGATCAACAGCTTCTTGAACAACATGGCTACCAATCTCGCCACGCTTAGCCAAGGTTGCCAAAGTTTGCACAGTGATGCTCTGAGCATCCACTAGGAAGTGACGGCGAAGAGCGCCTCTAGTGTCAGACATACCCCAACCGTCAGTGCCTAAAGTTGCATAATCCGTTGGAATCCATTCACGAATCTGATCTTGGACTGCGCGCATGTAGTCAGAGACAGCAATAACTGGTCCTTGAACATCGCGAAGCTTGTCATGCACATACGCTGTGCGCGGCGCAGAATTTGGATTTAACAAATTGTGACGATCAGCCTCAAGACCATCACGTCGCAATTCGTTCCAAGAGGTAACTGACCAAACATCTGCGCTGACGCCCCATTCATCGCGCAATATGGTTTGTGCCTCAAGGGCCCATGGCAACGCAATACCTGATGCAAGAATCTGAGCACGAGGTCCAGATTGATCCTGCGCAGGTGCGAACAAGTAAAGTCCACGAAGTAGTCCATCAACATCTAGGTTTTCTGGCTCTGCGGGTTGAACGATTGGCTCGTTATAAACAGTCATGTAGTAGTAAACATTTTCTGAGTTCTCGCCGTACATGCGACGCAAGCCATCGCGCACGATGTGGCCAACTTCATATCCGTAGGCCGGATCGTAGACAACTACGGCTGGGTTTGTTGAAGCTAGTAGTGGTGAGTGTCCGTCTTCATGCTGCAGGCCTTCGCCATTTAGCGTTGTTCGCCCGGCAGTGGCGCCAAGCACGAAACCACGCGCCATTTGATCGCCAGCAAGCCAGAATGCATCACCTGTCCGCTGGAAACCGAACATGGAGTAGAAAATGTAAATCGGAATCATTGGCTCGTCGTGGGTCGCATAGGAGGTAGCTACTGCGGTCCAGGAAGCAACGGAACCAGCCTCGTTAATGCCTTCGTGAAGGATTTGCCCTACTTCGGATTCCTTGTAGGAAAGCATCAATTCGCGGTCCACAGACATGTACTGCTGGCCATGTGGAGAATAAATCTTGAGCGTCGGGAAGAAACTATCCATGCCAAAAGTACGCGCTTCATCAGGAATGATTGGCACGATGCGCTTGCCGATGACGGGATCGCGAAGCAATTCGCGAAGTAGACGCACAAATGCCATCGTGGTGGCAATAGCTTGATTGCCTGAGCCACCCTTTGAATCCTTGTAAGCGCTATCGCCTGGCAGTTCAAGAGCCTTACCAGTTGTGCGACGGGTAGGAATGAATCCGCCTAATTCGCGACGACGCTCATGTAGGTACTGCATATGCTCGTGATCATCTGCTGGCTTGTAGTAAGGCGGTAGATAAGGATCGAGCTGAGCATCATCAACTGGAATCTGCAAGGTGTCGCGGAACTTACGCAAATCATCAACCGTTAGTTTCTTCATCTGGTGTGTTGCGTTGCGACCTTCGAAGTGTGAGCCAAGCGTCCAGCCCTTGATCGTGTGCGCCAAAATTACGGTTGGCTGACCAGTGTGCGCAGTTGCTGCTGCATACGCTGCGTACAACTTGCGGTAATCGTGACCGCCACGACGCAGACCCCAAATTTGGTCATCTGACCAATCGGATACAAGCGCCTTGGTGCGCGGGTCACGGCCAAAGAAATTGTCACGAACAAACGCTCCACTTTCAGCTTTGTAAGTTTGGAAGTCACCATCAGGTGTGCGGTTCATCAGATTAACCAACGCACCTTCAGTATCTGCAGCCAGAAGGTCATCCCATTGGCGTCCCCAAATAACTTTGATGACATTCCAGCCAGCGCCACGAAAGATTCCCTCAAGCTCTTGGATGATCTTGCCGTTGCCTCGCACTGGACCATCAAGTCGTTGGAGGTTGCAATTAATTACAAAATTTAGATTGTCTAGTTCTTCGCGGGCAGCCAAGCTGATTGCGCCGAGGGATTCAACCTCATCCATTTCGCCGTCGCCCAGGAACGCCCAAACTTGCTGCTCGGAAGTGTCTTTGATGCCACGATGTTGTAGATAACGGTTATAGCGAGCCTGGTAAATAGCGTTAAGTGGTCCAAGACCCATCGACACGGTCGGGAATTGCCAAAAATCTGGCATCAGTCGAGGGTGTGGGTAACTTGGCAATGAATTCGGCGCTGCGGAAAGTTCTTGCCTAAAGCCATCCATGCGCTCAGGGCTTATGCGACCTTCGAGAAATGCCCGGGAATACATGCCAGGGGAGGCATGACCTTGGAAGAATATTTGATCGCCACCGCCAGCATGGTCCGGCCCGCGGAAGAAATGATTGAAGCCCACTTCGTAGAGCGAAGCACTAGATGCATATGTTGAGATGTGGCCACCAACGCCGACGCCAGGGCGTTGGGCACGGTGAACCATGATGGCTGCATTCCATCGGTTGTAGGCGCGAATACGCCCTTCAATTTTTTCATCGCCAGGAAATTCTGGTTCATCAGATGTTGAAATCGTGTTGATGTAGTCGGTATTTCGCAGACTTGGTAAGCCAACATCACGGGATTCTGAATGGCGCAACAGGGTCATCATGATTTCCCGAGCTCGTTGTTCGCCATGGACGGCAATCAGTGCATCGAGTGACTCGATCCACTCGCGAGTCTCCTGCGGATTAAGGTCCGCAAATTGTTCTGGCATACCGCCAATGATTCTGGACTCATGTGATGAAGTCATGCGTCTTACCTGCTTTGCTCTAGAAGTGTGTAGTCGCGATCCGCGAACTACTTAACAGCTTTTTGGCGCACACGACTTTGTGTGCAGAATTTTGAAAGTTGCTTGTGGCACTTTCATGTCTCTATTCTGTCGGATTTCTCCCGAACATGGGAATGCGCCTGCCCATTTGACGGGTCGGCACTAAAAATTGATGCGCGCCAATAGTTGCGATTTTTGCAATAGTCAGGTGGACTGTTCTAGTGAGTTCACCTGAAGGAGCCCCAGAGGGGTTGTCTGGCAAGTTTGGTTTGGTCCCTAGTTGGATTGTTCAAGAGCTGGGGCGTGGCGACGATTGTGATCCGGCAATCACCCAAGCCTTCGCTTCGGCAACTGAATTAGTGGGCGAAGAGTTTGATGATGTAGTCGATGCGGTGTTGCTTTGGTGGCGTAGCGAAGATGGTGACTTGGTGGATGCGCTTGTTGACGCACTTGGCCCACTTGCCGATAAGGGAGTGATTTGGCTAATGACTCCCAAGGCTGGTCGACCAGGTCATGTCGAGTCAATTGATATTTCTGATGCTGCGCCAACTGCAGGATTGCAATCTACAAGCACTATAAATGCGGCAAGCGATTGGCAAGGCACTCGATTAGTTGCCCCAAAGTCACGTCGGTAGCTCCATAATTTTTTAAGTCTCCAACCGTCTCCTGCTGCCGCAGGAACAACAAATGAAATGAGTAAAAATGTCCTTAGAGGTCGGTCAAGTTGCCCCAGATTTCACATTGCAAGATCACTTTGGTCAGGATGTGTCGCTTTCTGATTTCCGTGGAAAAAAGAATGTTGTTTTGATTTTCTTCCCAATGTCTTTCACCGGCATCTGTACTGGTGAACTTTGTGAAATTCGCGATAACAGTTCAGAGTTTGTTTCAGAAGATGTGCAGGTTATTGGTATTTCATGTGATGCAACACCATCGCAAAAGGCATTCGCTGATCAAGAGGGGTTTGATTACCCGTTACTTTCTGACTTTTGGCCACATGGCGAAGTTGCCAAGACTTACGGCGCATTCTTCGCTGAGCGTGGATTCGCAATGCGTGGAACTTTCGTGATCGACAAAGAAGGCATCCTTCGCTGGTCAGTAGTCAATGGTCCTGGCGATGCACGCAAGACAGATGATTACAAAGCAGCGCTTGCACAGCTTGCGTAGTCATTCGCGCGACTAGTCGCGCGGAAAATCGGTTATGAGTTCTTGGGTTCACCTCAAGTTTTATTTGTGCCACGTTTTCGGCTAAGGTTAGTCTGCACGTAGGGCGATTAGCTCAGTTGGTTAGAGCATCTCGTTTACACCGAGAGGGTCGGGGGTTCGAGTCCCTCATCGCCCACAAAGGCCTCAGTTTTGCTGGGGCCTTTTTCTTTGCCTGTTTCTTGTCTTGTTCGCTTGCCCGAAGATGTGGCTTTTGCCTGAGCGCGGTAAAAAATGCTTTCAAAGTTGACGGATTCTCAACTAGGCTCTAGCCATGTCCATAGTGCGAGTTGTTGATGTCATCGCTGTGATGGAGCAGCGGTACCCCATAGCCAGTGCCGAAGAATGGGATTCGGTAGGACTTGTCGTTGGAAATCCTGAGTCTGAAGTTAACAAAGTTTTATTCACGGTTGATCCAACAAAAGAAGTTGTTGATGAGGCAATAAGAATTGGCGCCGAAATGATCATTGCGCACCATCCACTTTTGCTGCGTGGTGTGACTAGCGTCGCTGACACGAACGCCAAAGGACGAATCATTAACTCGCTGATTCGTAACAACATCTCACTTTTTACCGCACACACCAATGCAGATGTAGCGCGTCCTGGTGTAACAGATGCGATGGCAACCACATTTGGAATCGCACTTGATCAAGATTCAAGTTTGTCGATAAATGGAATTGGGCGAATTGGTTCATTGCCAACAGTCACATCCCTGGGCAAGTTCGCCAATGTCATCAAAGCGGGTTTGCCGGCAACAGCCAGAGCGATAAACATCCTCGGAGATAAAGACCGACTAATTAGACGAGTGGCTGTTTGTGGTGGAGCTGGTGATTCACTCCTTGATTCTGTGGCGCAAACTGACGCAGATGTCTATGTAACATCAGATCTTCGCCACCATGTTGCCCAGGAATTTGCCGCAAATTCCAACTGCGCATTGATCGATATCCCGCATTGGTCAGGGGAGTGGCTTTGGTTAGGTCAGGCAGCAGATCTTTTGGTTGCCGATCTTGACGGTAATGTGTCAGTTGAGGTTTCTGCAATCGTGACTGATCCGTGGTCCTTTTCACTTTGAATGGAGTGCGCACAATGGCTGTAACAGCAACTGCGGTTGAACAGAGTAACTTACTTGATGTTCAAAATTTCGATACCAAGCTCATGCAACTAGCACACAAGCGAGCAGGCTTACCCGAACTCAAAGAGACGCAGGATCTTGAGATTGAATTGGGTTCAATCGACATGCGCCTTGTGGCGGCCAAGACCGAAGCCTCAGATCTTTCCCTGGCTTTGCGCAAGGCTGAAAATGATGTGGAACAGGTTGCTGCTCGGGTAGCAAGAAATAATTTGCGGTTAGAGGATGGTTCAGTTACTTCTGCAAAGGAACTAGATGCTTTGCAACACGAAGTTGTATCGCTCAAGGCCCGTCAATCTGAACTTGAAGAAGTTGAACTTGAGGTGATGGAACGACTCGAAGAAACCAAGTCAGTTATTGAAGCGCTCTTGGCTGAAAAAATCGTTACTGAACAAAATTTGGAACAAGCAGTAACAGTTCGAGATGCATTGCTGTCGGAAATTGACGACGAATCTGCAGATTTGCTAGCGCAGAGACAGACAATAGCGCTAAGTTTACCAACAGACTTAACGGCACTGTATGAGAAGATCCGCGCAGACCACGGGGGAGTCGGCGCGGCTCATCTACATCGAGGTGCTTGTCAAGGTTGTCGAATTGCACTTGATGCAACGGAACTAGATCGCATTAGGAATCTTCCATCAGAAAATGTGGTGCGCTGTGAAGAATGTCGCCGAATCCTAATTAGAACAGTCGAGTCTGGTCTGTGACCCATTTTTTGATGGAAGCTGACGGGGCATCAAGGGGTAATCCTGGTCACGCTTCTTATGGAGTGGTCATTCGCGACGCAGCAACTGGTCAGATTGTCGCTGAGCGTGCTCGAGTTTTAGGCCACGCAACTAACAATGTCGCCGAATACAGCGGACTAGTGGCTGGGCTCGAAGTTATTGCGGCACTCGATAAGGATGCCGTCGTTGAAGTGCGAATGGATAGCAAACTAGTGGTAGAACAAATGAGTGGTCGCTGGAAAATCAAGCACCCAGACATGCGAGAGCTTGCTATGCGCGCGCGAGAAATCTTGTCATTCACAAATGTCACTTACACCTGGATCCCTCGCGAAGATAACAAGTTTGCTGATGCGTTAGCTAATGAAGCATTAGATAAACATTTGGCAGGCGGCTCGGGGATTATCGAGCGCCCCTAATGCCGATGATTTTATTGCCACCGTCAGAAGGAAAAACGAGTCCGATAAGTGGGGATTCGCTTTGCTTAGATGATTTGTCTTATTCCGGACTAAACAAATCTCGTGAACAGGTTTTAGCTGCCCTCGAGGTTGTGTCAAAAGGTGAAATTGAGCAAGCCCGAAAAATAATAGGAATATCGGCTAAACAAGATTTCGAAATTCAGCGGAATCGTGAAATCTTTTCCAGTCCTTGTGCACCAGCCCATCAGATTTATACCGGCGTGCTATTTGATGCGATTGGCATGGATTCACTAAATAAGAGCCAGTTGGCAAAATTGAACCGACTTACCAATGTGGTTTCAGCGCTCTTTGGGCTAATTACATTAGGAGATTTGATTCCCACTTATCGACTTTCCGGAGATGCAAATTTGCCAATTGTTGGTTCGCTCGCCAAACATTGGTCTCCACAAATTACCCAGGAGTTGAGCAAAGTCAAGAGTATGGTCATTGATCTTCGCTCGGGGATTTATCAAAAACTTGGCCCCATCCCAAAGGGAATATCTGAAAATTCAGTCATTCCTCGTGTCATGCAAAAAATGAGCAGTGGCCCACCCAAGGTTGTTAGCCATCACAACAAGGCGACAAAGGGACGCATTGTTAGGGCAATCATCGAGCACAAGGCAAAAATCGAATCCATAGAAGATTTAGCCGAGTTAATTGCCAAACTTGATGCCGATGTCTCGGTGGTTAAGCCGGCAAAGGGTCAATCAGCACGCATTCTCGATGTTGTCATTGCCGCGCATTAGGAATCTGTGCTGCTTTCTGGGATAACGGGGCTCCGAGATGAGTCAATCGAGTAATCGCAAGAAACTACAAAACTAGTCAAGCTTGTTTGTTATTGAGCGAAGCCATGGCTCCAAATTGGCCAAAGTGAAAGTTCCTGTCTCAAACATTTCCATCATTTTTGTGTGGATTGAATTGCTTGTATCTTTTACTGCGAAACCATTTATGCGAAGAAAAGCATCTACTGCAGCGAATGCCACACGCTTATTGCCATCAAGAAATGGGTGATTTATTGCCAAGCTCTCGAACAGGGCGGCAGCTTGAAAAATAGTGTCTTCGTAGTATCCAGTTTGCGGGCGCAATAGGGCTGATTCAAGGGCCCCCATGTCTCGTACGCCATGAGATCCACCGAACTTGCGAATGATTATCTGATGAATCGCGAGGGCTTCGGCGACGGTTAAATAATCCGTCATTTTTACTGTGCCAATTTCTCGTAAAGTTCAGTAAATTCATCCATGCTGAGTCCTAAGGCTTCCATCACATGAGTTCTGGGACGATTAGCCAAATGACGATCTAGATACTCCGAAAGGGCCTGTTCTAAGACAGATTGAAACTGCCTACCGTTTCTTTGTGCATGGTCACGCACAGCATTAAGCAATTCTGGGTCGAGTTGGCTTGAGAACTTTTCGCGTTGAACGGTCATAATGATTCCAATTCTGTATCTTGATACATCAAGATACATCAAGAAAGTGGTGCATGCAATCATTCTGGCCGAGTTCCTTGCACTTGATGATAAAGACGGTGGCATGCAATTGATCCGCACATAATTGTTGATGTGCTCATCGAGCGCAAACTAATTGTTGGACAGATGAATGGATCGATGTCGCACATAAAGTGGGGTCCAAGCTGCGAGTACCTAATTATTTGCATTTCAATTACGCTGTCATAAGGCGAGTCGGTCGGGTAATCGCGGTGAAGAGATTCATCGAGGAAAGTCCGGACTCCATAGGGCAAGAGTGGTGGATAACATCCACCTGGGGTGACCCACGGGAAAGTGCAACAGAAAGTAAACCGCCGAGAAATCGGTAAGGGTGAAACGGTGGGGTAAGAGCCCACCAGTACTTGTGGTGACATAGGTAGCTAGGTAAACCCCACTCGGAGCAAGACCAAGAGAGCTTCGGCTCAACGCAGGTGGCGGCCCGTCATTAGCCTGCGGGTAGGTTGCAACAGGTTGTCGGCAACGACAATCGCAGATGGATGATTACCGCCGACTTCGGTCGGTACAGAATCCGGCTTACAGACCGACTCGTCTCTCTTTGCCGATTTGCGGCCATACTTAGCTTATGGATAAGGACACAACTGGCCGCGGGCTTGGGATTCTGCTCATCATCACAGGGCTTGGCCATTTTCTTGCACCACAAGCCCTCGACAATATTGTGCCACCAGCATTGCCGTTGGAGCCACGATTTTGGACTTACTTAAGTGGTTTAGCAGAGCTTTCAATAGCCGCAATGCTGTTGATGCCAATTGAGAGAAAAGTATTTGGAATATCTGTGCGCCTGCTTGGTGTCTGGTGCGCCTTTGGCTTATTTGTTTTGGTTTATCCAGCCAACATCTACATGGCGATTGATTGGTTTGATCGACCCATGCCTTTCCCACTTGTTGCCTTTGCACGACTGCCACTTCAATTTGGGCTTTTCTATTGGTGTTTTGCTCTGAGTAAAAAATTAAGAAGCCAAGTTGACTCCTGATATTGGATCTGACAATGCTTACGAGTTCCTAGGCAAGTTAGCTGAGTGATTGGGTAAACGTTGTACAACTTTTCGAGTTTTTCTTTGTGTTTATAACCTTTGTCTCAGCCGCCTTAGGTATCATCAGGACAATCAGTCTTGCGTCGATCGGCTTTGGTATGACGCAATCATTAATGAATAGGAATGCAGATGACCTTAAAGTCTTTACAAAAAGGCCTTGTCATTGGTGCTGTGATTGCACTAGCTCTGACAGGCTGCACGAAGACAGACGAAACTCAGGCCACAATTACATTTGGTGTTGATGCAACTTATGCGCCTAATGAATACAAAGATGCTGAAGGCAATTTGACCGGCTGGGATGTTGAACTCGGTGAAGCACTAGCTGCACAGATGGGTCGCACTCCGAAGTTCGTTGTTGCCACCTTTGACAACATCATTCCGGGTGTTATCGGTGGTAAGTACGATGCTGGTCTTTCATCCTTCACGGACACGCCTGAACGTCAAAAGCAGGTTGACTTTGTTGACTACTACTCAGCCGGAACGCAGTGGGCTGCTCCTGTTGGCGAGAGTGTTGATACTGAAAATGCCTGTGGTCTGACTGTTTCGGTTCAAAATGGCACAACTCAGATTCTTGATGACCTTCCGTTGCGCAACAAGGCATGTGCTGATGCTGGCAAGCCAGCAATCAAGGTCCTAGGTTTTGATAGCCAGGATCTGGCCAGTCAGGCAGTTGTATCAGGACGTGCGGATGCAATGACTGCAGATTCACCGATTACCCAGTATCTGGTTGCTCAGAGTGACGGCGGGTTGGCCCTAGTTGGCGAACCATACGATGTAGGCCTTTACGGGATCGTTGTCGCTAAAGACAACAAGGACCTTTCTAGCGAAATGCAAACAGCATTCCAGGAACTTATGGAAAAGGGTACTTACGAGAGCATTTTGAAGAAGTGGGGCGTTGAAGTCGGTTCCGTTACAAGTATCACTTTGAACGGCAAGTAACGTCATTTATGCCAGATCACGCTCAACAGATAGGTCAGCAGGATTCTGCTGACCTATCTGAGCGTTCGGATCTCATCACCGCCGTTCCACTGCGCCATCCATGGCGCATGCTTTCCGCGGTTTTACTGTTTGCACTTGTTGTGGGCTTTGTTGTCGATGCTTCGCATCGCAAGGCTTATGGCTGGGCGACTTATCGTCAGTACATTTTTGATGCTGGCGTCGCAAAGGCATCACTGGTTACCTTGCAACTCACTTTCTGCTCGATGCTGATTGCAGTTTCGCTAGGTATTCTGCTTGCGGTCATGCGCCAGTCGCCCAACCCAGTATTTAGGGCTGTGGCATGGGGACACATTTGGGTCTTTCGAGGCACACCGGTTTATGTGCAGTTGGTGTTCTGGGGACTTCTCACCACTCTCTATCCGAAAGTGATGTTGGGCATTCCAAATGTTGTTGACATTTTTGAGTTGCCTTCTCTGACTGACATCCCATTATTCTGGTTTGCGGTTATTGGTCTTGGCTTGAATGAGTCTGCGTACATGGCTGAAATTGTGCGCGCTGGGTTGCTTTCAGTTGATCGCGGACAGGAAGAGGCTGCGAAGGCTCTAGGTATGAGTTGGTCACAATCAATGCGCCGAATCATCATCCCTCAGGCAATGCGTATCATCATCCCACCAACTGGCAATGAAGTAATTTCGATGTTAAAGACGACATCGCTGGTTATCGCTGTTCCAGTTGCCACCGAACTTTATATGCGTACTCGTGAATTGGCTTCAATCACTTTTAATCCAATTCCATTGCTCCTTGTCGCTTCTACTTGGTATCTGGCGTACACCTCAGTGTTGATGATTTTTCAGCATCGCCTTGAAAAGCGCTTTGCGCGTGGACACGGACAGGCGCGGACTGAAGTTGAGGGACTTTCTTTATCTGAGAACTCGGGGATGCTCTCATGAATACCAATACACAGTCACTCATGGTTGACGCTCGGCATGTTCGCAAAAGTTTCGGATCACACACAGTACTTCAGGATATTTCTCTTGAGGTAAAGCGTGGGGAAGTGTTATGCCTCGTTGGTCCATCAGGTTCGGGCAAGTCAACATTTTTGCGATGCATAAATCATTTAGAAGTGATTGATGCGGGACGGCTATTTGTCGATGGCCAACTTATCGGTTACCGCGAACATGACAACAAGCTGCACGAATTGAAACCACAAGAATCGGCTGCTCAACGTCGTGACATCGGCATGGTTTTTCAAAAGTTCAATTTATTCCCGCATATGACCGCGCTCGAGAATGTTATTGAAGCCCCGATCCGGGTCAAAAAGTTGAGTCGCGATGCTGCAATAATCCGTGGTCGTGAACTTCTCGATCGAGTAGGTCTTGCGGATAAGGAAAATTCATATCCTGCTCATTTATCAGGAGGGCAGCAGCAACGCGTGGCTATTGCGCGCGCTTTGGCTATGGAACCGAAGTTGATGCTCTTTGATGAGCCCACATCAGCGCTTGACCCAGAACTTGTGGGCGAGGTACTGGATGTGATGCGCGAGTTGGCGACTAGCGGAATGACCATGATTGTGGTCACACATGAAATGGGTTTTGCGCGAGAGGTTGCTGACTCACTTGCCTTTATGGACTTTGGTGTTGTCGTGGAGCGTGGCAACCCAATTGAAGTCCTTAACAACCCGCAGCAAGCTAGGACGCAGGCATTTCTCGCTAAAGTGCTTTAATCAACCTGTCTGATGGAAAGAAAAGCAAGCGAGATTTCTTGTCGTTCAAGTTGCATAGACTTTGCAATAGCGTAAACTTTACATTATGAGATTGACCAAAACGCTGGGCATTTGCGCGATTTTTGGCATGATTACGGTGAGTCTTGGTGGTTGCACCAAGACAGTGGCAATTGATGATTCGGCTGGAAAACTGCTGGTGGCAACCACAGTTTCGCCCATTACAAGCATCGTTTCTCAGATTGCGGGCGATCGCGTTGTCGTTCAAGGAATTGTTCCAGAGGGGATAAATTCCCATACTTTTGAGCCTCCACCTTCCACGGCAAAACTCCTGAGTAAAGCGGATTTGATTTTTGTCAATGGCCTGAAACTTGAAGATCCCACCAAGGATATGGCTCAAGCAAACATGAAGCCTGATGCCAGAATCGTTGAGCTTGGAAATCAGAGCATTGCAAAATCCGAATGGATTTTTGACTTCTCGTTCCCGGAAGAAGATGGTAAACCAAATCCGCACCTGTGGACTGACCCGCTTTATGCGATTAAGTATGCAAAGACTGTTCGCGAAGCCTTAATTGTGGCTGACCCAGATGGCAAGTCCCTGTACGAAGAGAATTATGCAAACTTCGAACAAGTCGCCACTTTAGTTTCTGATTCCTTGAAATCCGATCAAAAGAGTTTGCCAAGCTCAAGGCGCACATTGCTGACCTATCACGATGCCTATGCATATTTCTCACGTGACTATGACTGGAATGTAATCGGCGCAATTCAACCTTCCAACTTTGAAGATCCGACGCCAAAAGAAATAGCAAGATTAATCAATCAAGTGCGCACTTTAAAGGTCGAGGCAATTTTTGGTTCTGAAGTCTTTCCATCAAAGGTGCTAGAAGAAATCGGTAATGAAACAGGAGTTCGATACGTCGACACTCTGCGAGATGATGATTTGCTGGGCGAGCCTGGTCAACCGGAACACTCTTGGCAAGCCCTGATGCGAAGCAACTATGTCACGATGATTGAGGCGCTTGGTGGCAGTTGCCCCACTTTGAAAAGTCTTGATCTAGAAGTTAAGGGTGACAGTGCAATCTATCCTCAGTAATCCAGATCAAGGATTGAAATCATGACACCACTCATATCTCTGAGCGATATCGCGGCAACGTACGGCGGCCCAGATGTAATTCGTGAAATTAGCTGGGATATCAATCCGGGTTGCTTCACTGGCATTGTTGGACCTTCAGGCTCAGGTAAGACGACATTGCTCTCGGTGTTGTTAGGCACGATGAAACCTTCAAAAGGTTCAATAACACGTCAGAAGGGCCTGGCTATTGGTTTTGTTCCGCAGATGGAATCAATTGATTGGAATTTTCCAGTAACAGTTTCACAAGTTGTAATGATGGCTCGTTCGCAGGGTCTGCGCGCACCATGGGCAAGTAAGCAGGAAAAATTAGAAGTAGCCAAGGTGCTTGGCAGATTGGGAATTGGTGAACTTGCAGACAGGCACCTCAGAACTCTTTCTGGCGGGCAACAGCAAAGGGTATTCATCGCTAGAGCGTTAATACGCCAGCCAGAGATTCTAATTATGGATGAACCAACTTCAGGACTTGATGTGGCTACTCGCCACGATATGCTGCATCTGCTTGAGTCCCTTCAACGAGAAGGACTAGCCATAGTTCTGACAACACATGACTTAAACGGAATGGCTGCGCACCTACCTGAGTTGGTTTGTATTCAAGGTCGCATTGTTGCAAAAGGCAGTCCCGAAGAATGTATTCGACCTGAGGTCTTGGAAGAAGTTTTTGGAGCTCGAATGGAAGTACTTAAACACCTTGGAGTCCCAGTCGTGGTAGATGAACTTAAGGATGATGATCATGAACATCCTGCTTGATCCGTTTGCCTATCAGTTCTTTGTTAAAGGGTTGATCGTTGCGACAGTGGCTGGTGCGCTTTGCGGCTTGATTGGTGTATTCATAGTCCTGCGCGGTATGAGCTACATCGGACACGGAATTAGCCATTCAATCTTTGGCGGTTTTGCAGCAAGCTCAATAATTGGTTTCAATTTTTATCTTGGTGCTGGAGTATGGGGGATTGCCTCTGCTTTGGCAATCGCCTCAGTCACACGGAAAAAATTGGTTGGTGCGGACGCTGCCATTGGCGTGATTACCATGGGTTCGTTTGCTCTTGGTGTGGCGCTGTTAACTTTCTTCGGAAATAAGGGCCCTGCCTTTGACGCTGCTCTCTTCGGTTCAATTCTGGGTGTGCGTTGGAGCGATGTTTACATCATCATCGGGGTACTTGGTCTTGCCCTAGCAATGATCTTCTTTTTTTACCGATCTTTGCTTTTTACAACTTTTGATCCAGAGGTTGCTGCAACTGCCGGAGTAAATGTTGTGCGCATTGAATCAATGCTCATGATTGTGCTGTCACTTTCAACTTTGGTGACTCTCAATGTCATCGGAGTGACCCTAGTGGCTGCGACCCTGGTGATACCTCCGGTGATCGCCAGACTTTTAACTGCGAGCTTTCATAAACTCTTGGCAATTTCAACGGGGTTAGGCGCAACATTTGGTTTTATCGGGATGAATTTGTCATATCATCTTGACGTGCCAAGTGGAACAACGATTGTTTTAGTTGGCGCCATTGTGTTCACATTGGTTTATGCGTTCAAGAGTGTTCGACCACATCGAATGCCTAAGGTAACGATTTAGACATTCGGGGCCTCTGAAAATGCTTTGTATAGTGCAAAATCGCTATGCTGAAGGTGCATTTGTGTGGATGTTTCTAAATTGTTATCTTGAGTCAAACTAGCGTCAAAGAATTGAGCATCCAAAATGAGAACCGGACACCGTCGCATTGCCAAGTTAGTCATTGCGAGTATCGTTCTAGCCTCACTTGGGGCAGCCTCAAGTGCAGCAGCAGTAACCCCAACTGTTGCAAGTGCGCCTTCCTCAGTTGTGGCAACTCGCGGTAACACGAGTGCCGTAATTACTTGGAACGCACCAACGAGCGATGGTGGGTCTGCGATCACCTCTTACACCATCGAAGCAACAAACTCTGCTGGAACTAGACAGTTCAACATCGCAGGAACATTGCGCACAGCGACTTTGACTTCGCTAACAAATGGTACGGGTTACGCAATTTCAATTTTCGCAACCAATGGTGTTGGAAATTCTATTAACTCTGCACAGGTATTTGTAAACCCTTCATCATCGGCAGCAAAGGCTCCTGCCTCACCAGTCGTTGGTTTGATAAACACCTCGGTTAGCCAAAGTGTTTCACTTGCCTACACACTTGGACTAAATAATGGCTCAACCGTTACGTCTGTTGAGTATTCAATTGATGGTGGCGCCAACTGGTTACCGGCAACAACGAATCCTTTGGTAATTTCTGGCCTTACTAATGCTCAGATATATTCCTTTAAGTTAAGGGCAATCAATAAGTTTGGACCAGGAACAAGTGCGTCTAAGAGCATCAAATCGGTTGGAACGGCGAATGTAATTACTTTCACTCAACCAGATCCAATGACTTATGGTGATGCAGATCAGGCTTTAGTTGCTTCATCAGCAAGTGAAACCCTTGTCTTTATTAGCGTCACGCCAACTGTTTGTTCAATAGTAAATGGGGCAGTACGCACCTTGGCAGGTGGCTCTTGCAGGGTAACTGCAACAGCGCCTGGCACCAGCATTTTCAATACTGCCAAAGCAGTGTCTAAGACAGTAAAAATTGCAAAAGCACCGCTTGTTATTTCCTTTGAAACCATGTCGGCTATGTCCATAAACGGAGCAGATCAAACGCTTACGGTTTCGGCACCAAGTGGTGTCACAACTTTGATTTCGAGCACACCAACTGTGTGTTCGTTAACAGCTTTCGTAGTGCGGCCAATAAAGCTTGGTGTTTGCACAATTAAAGCAACTAATCCGGGTAACACTCAATATCTTGCAGCTGTCGCCATGATTAGATCAGCGATTGTCACCATTGCAGTACCGACTCCGACACCGACACCGACTCCGACGCAAACTTCAACGCCGACTCCGACGCAAACTTCAACGCCGACTGCGACAGGTCCGTGGACTATTCGTT
>VFKC01000129.1 GCA_009885745.1 Actinomycetota bacterium | reverse complement strand
CAGAAAGCGCTGTTCCTGCTGAGGCAAAATTGGCATTGCCGGCAGTTGAAGCGCGCCTTGCAGGGACAACCATTTCTGGCAAATGGCTTGAGCGAGTAAACACCTATGACCTTTGCACACCAAGAGCTGTCGAAGTTAGTACTTACGACATCGGGGTCTTCATCACTGATGGTGAAAACTTCAATCTTTGGATTCCTCAATTGCGTACCAGCGCCATCGCGCGCGGCCGAGGTATCGCTGGTGATGTGGTCGAGCCAGAAGGTTTGATTGTGCTTACTTGGCGCCTTGGCGACACAGATTTAGACACTGGTATTCGAGTGCAGCGCCATTCGGATCACGAAAAAACTTACGCAGCAATACGAAACGTAGTAATTCACATGGGGGATAAGGCATGAAGCAAGCAGTGTTAGTTCTAGAGGATGGACAGGTTTTCCCTGGCACATCCTTAGGTGCAACCGGAGTCGCCTTTGGCGAAGCTGTGTTTTCCACCGGAATGACTGGGTACCAAGAAACAATCACTGACCCTTCCTACTGTGGTCAGATCGTAATTCAGACTGCGCCACACATCGGTAACACTGGTTGGAATGATCAAGACGATGAGTCTGCTCAAATTTGGGTGTCCGGCTATGTTGTTCGCGATCCTGCTCGTCGAGTATCTAACTGGCGCGCAACCACCAGCCTTGAAGAAGAATTAACTAAGCAAAATGTTGTGGGTATCAGTGGTATTGATACTCGCGCACTGACTCGACACTTGCGCGAACATGGCGCAATGCGCGTTGGTATATTCAGCGGTGCGATTGCAAACGACCCGATTGATTCCTTGCTTGATAAAGTGCGCGAAGTTCCACAAATGCAAGGTGCAAGTTTCACTCAGACCGTAAGCACACCGCAGGTTTATGTTGTACCAGCAGTGGGCGAGAAGCGATTCCAAGTTGCTGCTGTTGACCTTGGTATTAAGGCAATGACCCCTCAACTTATGGCTGCTCGAGGAATCGAAGTACACGTCGTGCCAGCAGACATCTCTGCTGATGAGCTGTTACGACTGGGTGTCGATGGAGTCTTTGTTTCAAATGGTCCTGGTGATCCAGCCACGGCGCTTCATGCAATCTCGTTGGTCGAAGCCACACTTAGTGCCAACCGCCCATTCTTTGGAATCTGCTTCGGTAACCAAATCTTAGGTAGAGCCCTTGGGTTCGATACCTACAAGTTGCGTTACGGTCATCGCGGCATCAACCAGCCGGTCATGGATCGAAAGACTGGCAAGGTCGAGGTAACTGCACACAATCATGGCTTCGCTGTTGATGCACCGCTTGACCGCGATTCTGATACGCCATTTGGTCGTGTGCGCGTGAGCCATGTGTGCCTTAACGATGATGTTGTCGAAGGTTTGGAATGCCTAGATCGTCCAGCATTTAGTGTTCAGTACCACCCCGAAGCAGCGGCCGGCCCGCATGATTCTGCT
>VFKC01000009.1 GCA_009885745.1 Actinomycetota bacterium | reverse complement strand
CTTGTTGCCGAAGATGCAACTTTGGTTGAAGTTAACCCACTAGCAAAGACTCCTGAATGTTTAGTCCTAGCTCTTGATGGCAAAGTGACGCTTGATGACAACGCAACGTACCGTCACCCAGCGCACGAAGCATTCATCGATAACGCCGAGACTGACCCAATTGAATTGCGCGCAAAAGAATTTGATTTGAACTACGTCAAACTCCAAGGTGAAGTTGGCATCATCGGAAACGGTGCCGGCCTTGTTATGTCGACTCTTGATGTTGTGGCTTATGCCGGTGAAGAATTCGGCGGCGTCAAGCCAGCGAACTTCCTTGACATTGGTGGCGGCGCGAGCGCGCAGGTTATGGCCAACGGTCTTGACATCGTTCTTGGTGATCCAGATGTAAAGGCAGTGTTTGTAAACGTATTCGGTGGTATCACTGCCTGTGACGCGGTTGCCAACGGAATTGTGCAAGCAGTGGCAATGTTGGCCGAACGTGGCGAACCAGTAACTAAGCCAATTGTTTGTCGTATTGATGGCAATAACGCCGTCGAAGGTCGTCGCATTCTTGATGAATCAGGTATTGCGCTCATTGAACGTGTTGAAACTATGGATGACGCGGCTCGTCGCGTTGCTCAACTAGCTGCTGGTAAGTAGGAAATTCGATGGCTATTTTTCTAAATGAAGACAGTTTGATTTTGGTCCAAGGTATGACTGGATCCGAAGGCACTAAGCACACTCGTCGCATGGTCGCTAGCGGTAGCAAGGTTGTCGCTGGTGTTACACCAGGCAAGGGCGGACAAGATGTTGATGGAATCCCAATCTTCAACTCAGTCGGCGAAGCGATGGCAGCAACTGGCGCGAATGTGTCAGTAGTTTTCGTACCACCAAAATTTGCTAAGGCTGCAGTTATCGAAGCAGTGGACGCACAAATTGGTTTGTGTGTTGTAATCACCGAGGGCATCCCGGTTCATGACACCGCCGCATTTTTCCAGTACGCACAAAATGCCGGAACTACTCGCATTATTGGGCCAAACTGCCCGGGCCTAATCAGCCCAGGAATGTCCAATGCCGGAATCATCCCTGGTGACATCACCGCGGCTGGACGCATTGGACTAGTTAGTAAGTCAGGCACCCTGACCTACCAAATGATGTTCGAACTGCGCGACCTTGGTTTCTCAACTTCTGTTGGTATCGGTGGCGATCCAATCATTGG
>VFKC01000063.1 GCA_009885745.1 Actinomycetota bacterium | reverse complement strand
TTTATTGAGAGTGAAACTAAAATCCATTCAACTTTCTAGGCACGTAGCTTTCGTCCTGAATATAAATAGCTAAGAAGCACACCCTAATCAGTATGGGGGTTTTTGTTTGTCGGGCTGACAGGAACCGTCAAGCAGGCTCATTTCCGATTTCAATGGATTCCTGCGAATCCAGAAATCGGCTCCCAAATCCTTCAATATTATTTCCGACATGCAAAAAGGCCCACGGAACACCGTGGACCTTTGCAAGTCGGGCTGACAGGAACCGTCGATCACACTATTCGCGTGATCTCCTCCCAAATCTTGTCTAAACATCATTTCCGACATGCAAAAAGGCCCACGGAACACCGTGGACCTTTGCAAGTCGGGCTGACAGGATTTGAACCTGCGGCCCCTTCACCCCCAGCGAAGTGCGCTACCAAGCTGCGCTACAGCCCGTCTATTCAAATAAGCCTACTAAAGCGTAATCAGGCCGCTTAATTTAAGTTAGCGGTTTCGTTTCTCTCGGATTCTCAAGTTAACAACGATCGGGGAACCAGCAAAGCCAAAAGCCTCACGGAAACGACGTTCAATAAATCGACGATAACCAGCCTCAAGGAAACCAGTTGTAAACAGTACGAATACTGGTGGCGAGGTACTTGCCTGGGTGCCGAACAAAATTCGTGGTTGCTTTCCACCTCGCACCGGGTGTGGATGAGCGGCCACAATCTCAGTTAAGAATGCATTCATCCGACCTGTTGGAACACGAGTTTCCCAACCTTCAATGGCCGTGCGCAATGCAGGAACTAAACGGTCCTTATGCCAACCAGTACGAGCACTGAAGTTAATCCTTGGCGCCCAAGCAACCTGAACTAAATCGCGTTCGATTTCACGCTCTAAATAAAAGCGACGCTCATCATCAATGAGATCCCATTTATTGAAAGCAATAACAAGTGCGCGACCTGAATCAACGACCATCGAGATAATCCGAAGATCTTGATCAGAGATCGATTGACTGGCATCAATCAATACGACCGCAACATCAGCCTTATCAAGCGCCGACTTAGTGCGAAGAGTAGCGAAATATTCGTGACCAGTGGCTGTTTTAGACTTTTTGCGAATACCAGCGGTATCAACCAAAATCCATTCTTCGCCACCAATCTCAACAAGTTCATCGACGGGATCAACTGTTGTTCCAGCAACACTGTCGACAACTGCACGGGTTTCTCCAGTAAGTGCATTTAGCAAACTAGATTTTCCAACATTCGGTTTACCCAATAGTGCGATGCGGTGCGGTCCTCGTGGGCGTGCCTCACCTGAACCTTTCTCGGGGAACTTAGACAGCACAACATCTAGCAAGTCACCACTGCCACGACCATGTAAGGCAGAGACAGCAAACGGCTCTCCCAGCCCAAGAGACCATAACCGTGCAGCTTCAGATTCAGCACGCTGATCATCAACTTTGTTTGCAACAAGAACAACAGGAACCTTGGCCTTGCGGAGTACTCGCACAATCGCTTCATCTTCATTTGTTGCACCTACTGAGGCATCAACAATGAACATAACTACATCACTATTTAGCATTGCTGATTCGGCTTGCGCTGAAACCTGCCCGCTAAGACCAATCGCGTCGTGTTCCCAGCCACCGGTATCAATGACGATAAATGGAACACCATTCCACTCGGTCTCATAACGTACGCGGTCACGTGTCACACCAGGGCGATCTTCTACTACTGCTTCACGACGACCGATGATGCGGTTTACGAGCGTCGATTTACCGACATTAGGGCGACCAACAATTGCAACTACGGGCCAATTGTGAGAGTTACTTACCTCTTCCTCAACCTCATCGCGAGCAATACCTAGGCGATCTAAAAGTGCCTGGTAATCATCATCACTTAAATCTTCCCAATTATCGGGCAGATCAATTTCGTCACTGAGCTCAATTGCTTCACCCGGCACGTCATAGATGTGTGGTTCGTTTCTTTCAGTCATGCCTGCTCCGCTACTAATTGCAAAATATGTTCTACTACTTCGGTTAATTCCATGTGTGTGGTGTCAACAACAATTGCGCCATCATTTTGAGTGAATGGCGAAACTGTTCGAGTGCTATCAGCATGATCACGATGAAGTAACTGTTCCTTAGTCTTTTCAACATCTTCAGTGACTTGAGCCGCTCTTCGCTGTGCACGAGCTAACGCATCAGCTGTGAGAAAAACTTTTAGATCCGCATCTGGCAAAACAACCGAACCGATATCGCGACCCTCAACGACCGCGCCTTGGCTTGAAGCCTCAACAACCTCACGTTGAAGTTGGACTAAAAGTAGACGCACCTCTGGCACAGCGCTTACGAAACTAACCCCGGAAGTAACTTCTTGTTCGCGAATAATCGTTGTGACATCGGTTTCACCAACAAGAATTTTCTCTATGTCAGGGTTAATGCTTGGCGTAATTGAAAGCCCAGATAGATTCTCGGCAATTGCTTGAGGATCAGTTATGTTGACACCTTTGTCCTGAATAAACCAAGTAACCGCGCGATACATAGCGCCGGTATCCAAATAATCCAGGTCGAGCGCTCTAGCAACGGCCCGAGCAACACTGGATTTTCCTGAGCCACTTGGTCCGTCGATTGCGATAACCAAGCGCTTAGACATAAGGACAGTCTACTTGTCAGGCGATAACGCTAAAGCCCTCTGCCTGTAGCGCGGATTCCAAAGCCGTAGCAGATGCCTTAGTCACAGTTAGTTCTACTAATCCAGTCATGCGACCAAGGGAATGATCTATTCGCACATCTTCTAAGTTGACTTCGGCTTTTGCCGCAACAGCGAAAAGTCGCGCCAACTCACCTGGCTTATCTGCCAATCGAACTAACACAGTTGCATCTGCCTGTGTGCCAACACCGTGTTTTCCAGGAAGGCGCCGCTGCCCAAGATTTCCCTGAGCCAAAATGCTTGCGACCTTGTCTGTTTCTCCGAGCGAGAGAGCCTGTGCAATGTCATGTAAAGCATCAGCAACTGCGTTAACTCGGGTAACCACTTCAACAGAGTTGCTAGCGAGGATCTCTGACCACAAGCGAGAATCGGAAGCAGCAATTCGAATCGTGTCTCGGATTCCCTGTCCAGCCATCTCTACATGGGAATCAGGAGCGCCTATCAATTGGCTAGCTAGTACCGAAGCGACAACTTGTGGCGTGTGCGAGATGAGGGCAACCGCTTTGTCATGCTCATCGCTACTGCGCTGGATTGGCATTGCACCTAAAGTCAACGCCAATTCATTTACTAATTCGAATGCACTTTCATCGGTCACTGAATTGCGAATAACCACCCAAGGTCGATCAACAAAAAGATTTGCTTTAGCACCAGCAGAACCTGACACTTCACGACCAGCCATTGGGTGACCGCCAACAATCCTGCGCAGGACATCAACTGGCTCATCGGCTAAGTCAGCAAAAATTGAACCTTTGACGCTAGCGACATCAGTGATAACCGCATCTGGGTAAGACTTTGCTACTTGGCGAATAACACTTGCAACTGCACTAGGTGGCGTTGCGACAATTACTAGGTCAACTTTCATGTTTCCGATAAGTTTTTCGGCACCGCTCTTGGTACACGCTGTTTCTAGTGCATCCAAATCATGGTCATCCAGAAACACGGCCACACCGTGAGTTTTTAGCCCTAAAGCAATTGAAGTGCCGATTAGGCCAGCACCAATTACCAGGATTTTAGAATCTTGAAGTATCGTCGTCATTTTTCTTTACACCTACTGCGCGATGTCTTGACGAAGTGCTTCGGCGCCCCGCAGGTATACATGTTTTACGTCAGCCCTGGCCAAATCAGACTCGGTGTGTACTAGAACTCGAATCACGCGCGACATCGCACCAGTTACATCAATTTCCTGCGCACAGATGAGCGGGACATCGGCAAGATCCATCTGTCGGGCTGCTGCTGCTGGAAAGGCACTCTTTAAATCTGGCGTTGAGGTGAACAGCACGCTGATGAGACTACTATTTTCCACGTTGTTACGAGTGAACATTTCGCTAAGCAACTCAACGACCGCCTCAGCCATTTCTGTTGCGTCATCAACATGTAAACAAGTTGCCCCACGGATTGCTCTAATACTCACGTTGTAAGTCTAGAGCCCCACAATGCTGTAGAGCGTTCCCAACTCTTGATTACTTAAGGTCCGGATTGAGCCAACCTTTAAATTGCCGAGTTTTATGGGACCAATTTGGGTGCGGACTAGATCCACAACGGGGTGGCCAACTTCGTCAAACATCTTACGCAAAATACGATTTCTACCCTCGTGGATTGAAATTTCAATCACGCTGTGGGTGTTACTACTCTCAACCAATTTCGCAGAAACAATTGCCACCGGCTTACCCTCAATTACTACGCCCTTTTCAATTTCGCGCATAGTGTCTCGAATGATGCGTCCCTTAACCCTGGCGAGATATGTTTTTGCAATTCCAAAAGATGGATGGCTAAGCAATTGGCTCAATTCCCCATCATTAGTTAACAGTAAAAGCCCTTCGGTATCAGAATCAAGACGGCCAATATGAAAAAGCCTGCTGTCAAAATCTTTAACTATGTCTCCAACACATGCCCGACCCTGCGGATCTGTCATTGTGGTCACAATACCTCGTGGCTTGTTCAGTGCAACAACAACATGGCCACTGGTCTGAGCGATTCTGACATTGTCGACGTGAATGATGTCGGCATCAGGATCAACGCGACAACCGAGTTCGTCCATCACAACGCCATTTACACTTACTCGTCCCGCAATGATGAACTCTTCGCATTTACGTCGCGAACCAAGCCCAGCTGCAGCCAAAACTTTTTGGAGACGTACCTTGTTTTCTTCCACTACTAGTTAGACACCAAATCAAAGATGTCTTCGACGCTATCTGGCATCGGCAGATGCTCTGCGATGGGTGGCAAATCTTCAAGTGACTTAAGGCCCAGGCGCTCTAGGAAAAAAGTAGTTGTGCGGTATAAATGTGCGCCAGTTTCGTTGTCGTGACCCACTTCTTCGATCAGGCCGCGTGTAACCAATGTGCGAACAACCCCATCAACATTTACCCCACGAATAGCGGAAATGCGCGAGCGAGTAACTGGTTGGCGATACGCGACAACTGCAAGGGTTTCAAGTGCAGCTTGGGTTAATCGAGCATGCTGACCATCAAGCACAAAACGCTCAACTACTGTCGCGCAATTGTCACGAGTCCAAAAACGCCAGCCACCACCGAGTTCGCGCAGATCAAAACCGCGACCTTGCACTGCATATTCCTGCGCTAAATCATGCAAGGCAGTAACAACCTGATCGGCAGGAGTTCTAGTTAATGTGGCTAATTCCGAGACAGACATGGGCACATCAGCCACTAGTAACAAAGCTTCAAGACCAGCATTTAAAGTCGGGGCGCCTAAACCGTCAGCATCTTCTGCTTCATCTTCAGTAGCTGATTCACCATCAACCAACTCGCCTTCAGTTAAATCGGTTTCTAACTGCTCAATTTCCATGTCGTCTTGTTCATTCATTTCGTTGGTGTTCTCACTCATCAGAATCAGTCCCGCTTTCATCTACTGCTGTTACTTCAAGTTCTTTATCGCTGTTGGAATCGAATTCATCTATCTCGTGAGTAATCACAGACTTGTCGTCCCCGACCCAGCGGATTACCAACTCGCCCAGTGGAGTGGGTTGATCAAAGAGCACTACCCCATCGCGATAAATCTCAAGTAACGCCAGGAAACGCGCAACAATCAGCAGAGTTGAATCACAATCCAGAGTCAATGACTTAAAAGTAGCTTGACCAACTCGACGCAAACGATCAACCAAAATTGCGGCCTGCTCGCGAACTGAAACTCTGGCCGCATGAATGTGCTCAATTGAAATCACTTCAGGCAACTTAGGTTCAAGTGCACGTGCTGCAAGATTTGCAAAGTCATCGGGACCAAGCGCAAGCACCACTTCTGGCAACAAGTTTTGGAAGCGTGGGTCAAGGCCGACCGTTCGTGGATGTTGACGGCCCGCAGTTGCAAGACGGTGTTTGAAGTCAGCGCTCATCTGCTTAAATGCGCGATATTGCAAAAGTCGAGCAAGCAACAGGTCGCGCGCCTCAAGAACTGCAATGTCTTCTTCGTCTTCGACTTCGCCACCAGGTAGCAAACGCGCAGCCTTCAGGTCTAGCAGCGTGGCCGCAATAACTAAAAACTCAGTGGCTTCATCAAGGGTCCAGTCATCGCCACGGACTTTGATGTAACCCAAGAAATCATCAGTTACCTGATGCAAGGACAGGGCAGTGACATCTAGTCGATGTTTTGCAATTAAGGACAACAAAACATCGAATGGTCCAGAGAATTCTTCTAACTGAACGAGGAAGGAATCTGACGGGTCTACTTGATCTTGCGCAGAGACGTCAGGCGCCGGGGGCGCCATGGCGGACATTACTTAACAACCGCACCCTTCGCTTCAAGGCGAGAAACTAGTTCCCAAGCCAAGTTACGGTAGGCCACAGCCCCGGATGATGCTGGAGCATGTTCCACAATTGAGACGCCTGCCTTAGTCGTTTCAGGGAATTTCACCGTACGAGAAATAATGGTGTGGAAGACCTCATCGCCAAACATGTCGTGTACTGCTTCGATAGTTTCGCGAGTATGCAAAGTACGCACATCGACCATGGTTGGCAAAACACCATCGATGGTCAAGCGGTTGTTCAAACGTTCTTTTACCTTGCCGATTGTTTCGCGCAACATCTCAACGCCGCGCAATGCGAAGAATTCACACTCCATCGGGATGATGACCCCATCGGATGCTGTCAGCGCATTGACAGTGAGTAGCCCTAGCGAAGGCTGGCAATCAATCAGAATGTAATCGTAGAGCGGGCGCACTGATTCAAAGGCGCGATCCAAAGCAAACTCGCGCGCAACTTCCCCGGCTAGGCGCAATTCGGCCGCACTTAGTTGAATGTTTGCTGGAAGTAGATCAAGACCAGCCACGGATGTTTGTACAATCACTTCACTTGCCGGCGTAGCTGAGCTATCCATCAACATGTCGTAAACAGTGCGTCGGCCTTCAAGTACTGATGGGGCAACACCTAAACCAATCGATAGTGAGCCCTGTGGGTCCATATCAACCATCAAAACTTTGCGACCAGCCTCAACTAAAGCCGCACCTAGGTTGATCGTGGTCGTGGTCTTGCCAACGCCACCCTTTTGGTTAGTCATGGCGATCACATAGGCCGGGCCATGAACTGCAAGTGGTGCTGGCGCAGTGAAGGTCGGTATTGGTCGACCAGTTAAACCTATAGGCCCAAGTTCTGGGCTCACTAGAGGAGTCACAGACCCTTGGTGATCGGCTGAAACATTACTATCTGGCGCAACTTGGTCGCTCATGTGGTGATCCTGAGGAATTGGAACTGTCATGGTCGTATTTCCTTCCCACAAATTTCTCATAGCGACCGCTAGGGAAGCGATCAAAATAGTCGTCGGGGAAGACTTGACTGATTTTAGAATACGACACGAAAATGACATTCAGTGGTATCTAGTGCGGGTTTCTGTCGTATTTTTTCCCGCGCGTGTCGCTTGGTTATTGCTTGAGTCTGGCTCTCGGATGCGCAGTAGCGTAAACCTCACGAAGTTGATCAACAGTTACCAAAGTGTAGACCTGGGTTGTGGTCACTGATGCATGGCCAAGTAATTCCTGCACAACGCGAACATCCGCGCCATTTTCGAGCAAATGAGTAGCAAAAGAGTGGCGCATAGTGTGCGGTGAAATCTTGCCCTCAAGCCCTGCCTTAGTTGCAGCAGTCTGCAAAATAGCCCAAGCGCTTTGCCGAGACAACTTGCCACCACGAGCATTCAAGAAAAGTGCGCTAATCCCCTGCCCTCCCGCGACTAGTACCGGGCGCGAACGAACCAAATAAGCCTCAAGCGCAGCGAGTGCAACTTTGCCAACGGGGACTAGGCGTTCCTTTTGACCCTTACCTCGTAGGCGCAAAATCGGTGTGTGCACGGATAATTGAGCCACATCATCGAGATGCAAATCCATAAGTTCGGAAATACGAGCACCCGTGCCATAGAGGAGCTCGAGAAGTGCGCGATCTCGAATCATGAGCACGCCGATATCCGTGGACGCATCTGCCCCGACAGCAGCTAGTAATTTTTCAACATCAGAAAGCGTGATTGCTTTGGGCAATCTTTTGGCCGCCGTTGGAGGCTTTACCGTGCGTGATGGATCTGAAACGGTAACACCTTCACGAGCAAGAAATGCATGAAAGCCGCGAACTGCAATGACGGTTCGCGCAGCAGAAGAAGGCGCCAGAATCGCATTTCCATCACTACCTAGTCGAATGGCGACTAAAAAATCAGAAACATTCGAAGCAGTGACTGTTTTCGCATCAGAAATCGTGACGCTTGCGCAATAGGCAACATAGCGAGAGAGGTCTCGCCGGTATGCCGCCAGTGAATTTTTTGCCAGACCACGCTCAACAATCAGATGGTCAAGATAAGACGAGACTTGACGTTCAATCTGATTCACACGCCGAACGTACCTGACATAACACCCAATACTTGTCTAGCCACGCTGAAGAACAACGCAGAAAATTAAGCTAACGCCTGCTCAAGTGAAAGTAAGTCAAGACCGAACGACTCGGCAACTGCTGGATAGGTAACTTTGCCATCATGAACATTTAGCCCTAGTGCCAGCGCGTGGTCATCGAGCATTGCTTGTTTCCAACCTTTGTTTGCCAACGCAACGGCATACGGAATCGTTACATTTGTTAATGCATATGTTGAGGTGTTCGGCACAGCACCTGGCATGTTTGCAACACAATAAAAAGTTGATCCGTGAACTTGGTACGTAGGGTCAGCATGCGTAGTTGGTCGCGAATCCTCGAAGCAACCACCTTGATCAATGGCAATGTCGACCAGTACTGAACCTGGTTTCATCCGTGAAACTAGTTCGTTGCTAATCAACTTTGGCGCCTTTGCGCCGTGCACTAGAACAGCGCCGATAACCATGTCTGCATCAATTACAGCCTTTTCAATTTCATAGGCATTTGAAGCGATTGTTTGCATGTGACCTTGATAAATCGCATCTACTTGGCGCAGACGGGCAATGTTGAGATCCAAAAGTAAAACTTCAGCCTGCATACCGGTCGCGATTGCCGCAGCATTCAGACCAGAAACCCCAGCGCCTAAGACGACAACCTTCGCAGCTGCAACGCCTGGAACACCACCCATCAATACCCCGCGGCCACCATAGGCGCTCATGAGTGCATGTGCACCAACTTGTGGCGCAAGACGACCAGCAACTTCAGACATCGGAGCCAAGAGTGGAAGCGTGTGATCTGCAAGTTCGACAGTCTCATAGGCGATTGCAGTTGCGCCACTGGCGATTAGCGCATCAGTACATTCACGCGATGCTGCCAAGTGCAGATAGGTGAACAGGACATGATTTGGTCGGATGTGTGCATATTCTGAGGCGACCGGTTCTTTAACTTTCAAAATCAAATCGCCAGTTTGCCAAACCTCAACAGCGGTATCCAAGATCGTGGCGCCTGCTTTTATAAATTCAGCATTGGTAATTGATGAGCCAATTCCAGCATCCGACTGCACAAAAACTTCATGACCATTGCGAACTAGTTCCATCACACCCCCTGGTGTGATAGCTACGCGATACTCATGATTTTTTATTTCACTTGGAATGCCGACCTTCATCAGTCAACGACCTTTCAAAGATGGAAAATTACTCAATAGTCCAATTCTTACGCTAGACCTGAACTTGGATAAGTCAAAGTTGAGAACTATTCCTTTGGCAGACGAACACGTTCAAGCAACAACACTGACTCGCGTGCTGGCCATTGTGAATCTGCTGGGCGAACAATCAAATCGGGTTCGGCAAGAGCAGTCAAGAGTGCAAAAGTGCCTGCAACCAATAGTGGATGCGTAACTAAACCTGCGGCGATAGATGCCAAGACCTCTTGAATTGGAATCCAATGCACTGGCATATCCAGTTCTTCATCATGGCCAATTGGGCGACCATCGGTATGCAAATCTAGACCTTTGGCTAAATAGCAACGAAGTTGTTCAGTTGAGCCACCTGGTGAGTTAGCAAAGTCAAAGAGCACTTTCCATTCAGTGGCCTCATAGCCAGTTTCTTCTAACAATTCGCGTTTAGCCGCTACCAGTGGATCTTCGTTAGGGAAATCCAGCAGACCTGCTGGTGGTTCCCACATGAAAGCACTGATTGGGTGACGATACTGCTCAACAAGAAGCATCTCGCCACGATCGTTGACTGCGATTACTCCAACGGCCCCAGGATGCAAAACATACTCACGAGTAACTTTTGCGTTATTGAGTTCAAAAACGTCGCGACGAATATCAACCACGTTGCCCGAGACGATTACCTCGCGATTAACTAGTGGCAAGTCCACTGGACGATCTGAAATCATGATTGACGCGCTAACGCCGCTTCAATAAGTCCACGAAAGAGTGGATGTGCGCGAGTTGGACGAGACCGCAGTTCTGGATGTGCCTGCGTAGCGATGTAATAAGGGTGGGCCTCAACGGGTAGTTCCACGAACTCAACAAGACGATCATCAGGAGAAGTTCCAGAAAACACCAGCCCTGCTTCAGCAAGTGCTGGGCGATAGTCATTGTTAACTTCATAGCGATGGCGATGACGCTCTTCGACGAGATCGCTGCCATAAATACGCTGGGCAATAGTTCCGGCCTTCAATGCTGCTGGATACATTCCCAGACGCATAGTGCCACCCATATCGCGTTCGCCAGTAACTACGTCGTGTTGATCTGACATTGTGGCGATAACAGGGTTACTTGTCTTGGGATCGAATTCAGCAGAGCTGGCGTCCAAGACTCCGAGAACATTTCGCGAATATTCGATAACCATGCATTGCAGTCCAAGACAAAGTCCCAATGTTGGAATTTTGTTTTCGCGAGCGAATTTCAAAGCACCCAATTTGCCTTCGATGCCACGAACACCAAATCCGCCAGGAACACAAATTGCATCAACATCACCTAATGCAGATTGAGCACCAGCAGGAGTATCACAGTCATCTGATGCGACCCAACGAATATTTACTCGGGCATTATTTGCAAATCCACCAGCGCGCAATGCTTCAGTTACCGAAAGGTACGCATCAGGTAGGTCGATGTACTTACCAACAAGTGCAACAGTGACTTGGTGCGCCGGGTTATGTACCCGTTCAAGAAGTTCGTCCCACTTTTTCCAATTCACATCGCGAAAAGGTAAATCAAGTCGGCGAATCATGTATGCGTCAAGACCTTCAGCATGCAAAACCTTGGGAATGTCATAAATGCTTGGCGCGTCAACTGCAGCAATTACTGCTTCGACATCAACATCGCACATCAATGAAATCTTGCGCTTGATACCTATTGGGATAGGGCGATCCGCACGAAGGACGATCACATCTGGCTGAATACCAATTCCGCGTAGCGCGGTAACCGAGTGCTGGGTCGGCTTAGTCTTTAGCTCTCCACTTGGTCCGATGTATGGCAGCAATGAAACGTGGATGAAAAATACGTTGTCGCGCCCCACTTCGTGGCGAACCTGACGAATCGCTTCCAAGAATGGCAGAGATTCGATATCGCCAACCGTGCCACCAACTTCGGTGATAACAACATCAACATCATCTGTGCCCATTGCCAAGATGCGGCTTTTAATTTCATTTGTGATGTGTGGGATTACTTGAACGGTATCGCCAAGATATTCTCCGCGTCGCTCTTTCGCGATGACCGTGGAGTAAACCTGACCAGTTGTTACATTAGCTGAGCCGTGAAGGTCGCGATCTAAGAATCTTTCGTAGTGACCGATGTCAAGATCAGTTTCGGCACCATCGTTGGTCACAAAGACTTCACCATGTTGGAAAGGATTCATTGTGCCAGGATCGACATTCAAATAGGGATCAAGCTTTTGCATAGTGACGCGAAGCCCACGTGCAGTTAAAAGATTTCCCAGACTTGAGGCAGTGAGCCCCTTACCTAAAGAAGAGGCGACGCCTCCCGTGACAAAAACATGTTTGCGTATACCCACGGGATACTAAAGTATCGCATCGCACACTCAACCTGTGACACCGCCTACCCAATCGCGTGGCGTCGCTCTAGTTCTGCTAGGTCCAAGAGCTCTTGAGCAAGTTGCGAGCCTGCCAAAGAATCAGTTAATCCTGCGAGCATTCGAGACAATTCCCCCACCCGATCCTGATGGGCTACTGCAGCCACTTGAGAGGAATGAAACTCATCCCCTGGTGCTCGGGAAATCACTAGGTGACTATCTGCAAATGCTGCTACTTGAGGCAAATGTGTCACAACGATGACCTGAGCATTGCGAGCCAGCCGCGCCAATCGGCGTCCTACTTCTACTGCTGCTTGTCCACCAACTCCAGCATCAACCTCATCGAAAACAAAAGTGTTTGTCGGATCCGCGGCAGCCAATACGACCTCGACCGCCAGCATAATCCGACTAAGTTCGCCGCCGGATGCTCCCTTAGCGATAGGAATCCATGGAGAACCTGGTCGACTTACCAAACCTAGAGCGACTGTATCTGCACCGTTTCTGGTGAGTGTCCCTTGGGAGATTTGAAATTGAACACTTGCCCCGGCCATAGCCAGTGATTCAAGTTCGCCAGATACGGCTTGGGAAAATTGTTCGGCTGCAAGTACGCGCGCAGATGTTAGGACCGTGGCAAATTCTTGCAATTTCGCTGTGGCAAGATTTCGCTTTTCATTAAGTTCTGCGATTACTTCTTCGCCACCTGCGAGTTCCTCAACCCGATTCTTGTTTTGGGCCACCCATGCCAAAAGCGCATCCACATCACCAAATTCGCGTGAGGCTTGTTTTAGCGCGGCTCGACGTGACTCAACGAAGGCCAATCTGCTTGGTGACGAGTCAATCTGGTTCAAATAATTACTTAGGTCACTGGAAACATCTGAAATAAGAATTTCAATCTCACGAACTCTGATGGCTAAATGTCCAAGCGCAGAATCAGATCCGCTTTCATGTTCAAGTGCCTTGCGAGCATTTTCAGCTTG
>VFKC01000010.1 GCA_009885745.1 Actinomycetota bacterium | reverse complement strand
TGGTGGCCACTGGATTTGATTCTGGGGTGGCAACGGTGAATTTTGAGGGCGTGGCTCCGACCGCAACTGCAACCGCCACACCTACACCATCGCCGACTTCCACAACTTATTACAACTTCCGCCTCAAGGATGCCGATAAGGCAACCATGACTCAGAAAGATCACTGGTGGAGTGGTGGAACATCTGATGTGACCCAATGCGTTGAGAAAGTTTGTGACTCCAATTCTCAAACTTCTTCTCATAACTTTGTTAAGTACGTCACCGCGGGTGAAGATCTGATTGTGCATTATGTAGTAACTAACGCAACTGGAACCCCAGTTTCAGGGCTTGAGGTTACCTTACAAACGACTGCTGATGGCGGTTCTTTTACTGGGACTCTCACGGGAACAACGGACAATCTAGGTGCCGTAACTTTCACATTACATAACACAGTCGCGGATGCTAATGCAGAACCGCGTCCAGTAGCACCAAGCACAATGTCTTATTGGGACGAAGACCAGACTGCTCCAACACCTGAGATTAAGTTCGACCTTTGGCCAACAGCTTTCGGTGGAACAGAGCACAGGGATCGTGTTTGGACGCACACAGTTAAGGCGATACCAGCTGTTGCACCAGATGCACCAACTGGTGTCTCGGTCAAGGGATTAACTGCAACTACTGCTTTAATTTCCTGGACTGCTCCAGCGGAAAACGGCGGAAGCCCAATCACTGGTTACACCTACACAGTCAAGAACAATGGCACCGCAGTACCTGGCAAGTCAGGCACAGTGACTGGAACTTCAGTCACTGTAACCGGTTTAGTTTCTTCCAGTAGCAAGTACTCAGTGTCGGTTACTGCAACCAATGCGGCTGGCACATCTGCGGCATCTGCATCGTTTGGCACTGTGGCAATCGCTGCAATTGCTGGCGCAGCACCTGCAGCTCCCGCTTCGGTTAAGTCTGTGGCTGGAAACACCACTGCGGCACTTACTTGGGTAACTGCAGTTAATAAGGGCTCATCCTTGACTGGTTATTCAATTGCAGTTAAGTCAGGCGCAACGCTAGTAAAGACTGTTACCGCTGCACCTGCTGCTGCAGAAATCACAGTCACTGGTTTAACTAATGGTGTTGCATACACATTCGTTGTGACCGCGCAGTCTGCTGCAGGTAACACTGCTGCACTAGCAACGGTTGCCGTGACCCCTGCTACAGTTCCAGGTGCGCCAACTGAAGTTGGGGCAACTCGCGGTTCGAAGACTGCAACTGTATCTTGGTCAACCCCAGCTAATGGTGGTTCGGCTATCACTGGTTACACAGTCACTTACACAGCTGGTGGCGTCGCTAAGACTAAAACAGCAGCCGCAACTGCAAATAGTGTTGTTGTTACTTCACTTGTCAATGGAACTGAGTACACAATCTCGGTAACTGCCAAAAATGCCAAGGGAACTTCTTTGGCATCAAGTGCAGTGACTGTAACCCCTTCCACAACTCCTGGCGGTCCAGCGACCGTTACAGGAGTTAAGGGCGACACTCAGGTTTCGCTAGTTTGGGCAGTTCCAACGGTTACTGGTGGGGCTACTATCACTGGTTACACAGTGGTGGTTAAGGCTGGAACGACTGAGGTGAAGCGAGTTGCGTCAACAACTAACAGCCTTGTTGTGACTGGACTAACAAACGGAACTGCATACACGTTCGCTGTGTTTGCAACTAACCTTGTGGGCAATGGCACAACCAAGACCTCTGTTGCAGTCACACCTTCAACTACTCCCGGAACGGTAACGACTGTGAGTTCAGTTAAGGGCGCTGCTGCAGGAGCTGCAACTGTAACCTTCTCAGTATTGACATCTGCCAACACAGGCGGATCTGCAATTACTGGTTACACAGTTAAGGCCTACAAGGTCAGCGATGGTTCTAACTTCAAGTCAGTCATCGTGAAGACCGGAACAGCGGCATTCACAGGATTGACGAAGGGTTCATACAACTTCACTGTTACAGCTACTAATGCCAATGGCGTTGGAACTGCGACCGCGAAATTGGCTTCTGTTACTACCAGCTAAGAATCAATTAAGAAGCCTGAGTTGCCAAAAAATCTGGTAACTCAGGCTTCTTTTTGTTCTGCATGAATTTTTCATTTGTGCCATGCTAGGGAATTATTAGTTTCTGATTTGGGGGTGAATGGCAAGGTGAAAATCAGTTTCAGAAATTTCCATTTCCCGCACCTTGTGGTTTTGGGTTCATTTATGTTCGCCTTCATTGGCGTCACACCAAGCCATGCGATCACCGAGCAGAATCTGTCGAATAATTCTGCAAGTTACTCCTTAGCGCATACCAGTCGACTCAAGGTAAAAAATGTTAAGGGTGTTCCTGGAGATAGTTCGATAACAGTGAGTTGGACTGCACCAACATATGTCAGCAGGTATCCAATCTTGGGCTACTCGGTTTGGGCTAACTACAAAAGTCCCACAACAGGTCAGCGCGTTAGTACCACACCGGTTGATACCGCGGATGGGTCGCAGACCTCAGTACTATTAACTGGCCTGCGCAATGGCATGGCCTATGATTTCACTATCGTTGCCCGCAGCGCAGCAGAATGGTCAGCGATCAATACAAGCTCAGTGGTGCGCCCATCAACGAAGCCAGACGTGACACAAATTGTTCGAGCAGCCGCTGGAAAAGGGAAAGCTACAATTTATTGGAGCAGAACTTTCAACGGTGGAGCGACTCAAAAATTTATGATCACAACTTTTGTTGATGGACTAATTGTCGGTACAAGAAATAACATTTATGACAATCGCACTTACCCATCAGCAGTAATCGGTAGCTTACGCAGTGGCGTTGTTTACACATTTACTGTCACGTCGATTAATTCAAATGGCTCAGTAGAAAGTGCGTTTTCGCCAGAGTGCCGACCGACAAAATAATCAGCACCCTCATTCTCATGGAATAAAAAGTAACAAAAAGATAACGAGAATGAGACAGTTTAAGCCTGACCGGTTTCAAATCGTGGCACATGGTCGAGTTCATAGAATGTTCACAGTCTTTTTCAATACCTTCGGGTGTGCAATTACAAAATAATTGGGTATTCTTTTTTTATTCGTATCCACTGGGAGAGGAACCCATGTCTGTTATCTCAAACCTAGGCCGCAAGAGCCTTGCACTTACTTTAACCTCAGTTCTCACCGCAGCATTTGCCTTAGTTGGCACTACTGCGGCGCAAGCCACTGTCGTTAGCGCGAACATTCGCCTCATTGCTGACGATAAAGCAGCTCGCGTAATGACCGAAAAGACATACTGGACACCAGGCAAGACTTGTAGTGCAACTACATCGTGTGACTACGTAAAGATGGTAACCGCTGGTTCCGTTCTAGCGCTTCATTACAACGTCACTGATGAATCAGGCGCTGCATTAGCAAACACTGGGGTCACCTTGAATGTTTCTGTCCCAGAGGGTAAGACTGCTGGAACATTTACTGGCGCCTTGACTGGTACTACTAATTCCTCAGGTGATGTCACTTTCACTCTCACCAACACGAATACTTCAGCAAACTCCGAGCCATACCCAATTGGTATGAGTAACCTTGGCTACTGGGATGATTCTCGCGGTGACCTTATTGGTACTGCTACTCAGTACGACATTGTGCCAACAATTGGTGCGACCACTGAAGTTGTGGACTCGGTTATGACTCACGTGGTCAAGACTCCGGTGGCTTCGGCAAACATTCGTTTGAAGGCCAGTGACAAATTGAGCATGGATGACAAAACTTTCTGGGATTCATCTTTGGGTGGAGTTCCTTGTTCATCAGCCATCAGCTGTGCATTTGTGAAGTTTGTTGTTGCCGGTGATGAATTGACGCTTAATTATGTAGTTACTAATGCTGCTGGCCAACCGCTAGCGAACATGCCGATTGCATTGAACTTAGGTCAACCAGATGGAGCAATCCCAACTGCTTACACCGGAGATCTTTACAAGACAACAGATGCAAATGGTGAGGTAACCTTCACGCTTGGTAATACCGCAACTGCAGCACAGGCCGAACCTCGTCCATCAGGTGAAAGCACCATGATTTATTGGGCTGAAAGCCGCGTTGTAGACCAGGTTTACGCACTGGACTTCACGCCAAGTGTTGGCGCGACAACTGAAAATGTTGACCGCGTTTGGTCACATACCGTGAAGCCAGCAGCTGTTTCTGGTACTGCGAATATCTTCTTGACTCCATCTGATCGTGCTGGCATGACCGACAAGAGCCACTGGTGGACCAACGAACCAGAGTCTCGCAGTCTGGTTAAGTTTGTACTCGTAGGCAAGAATCTTGTACTTAACTATGTTGTCACTGATGCAACTGGTGCACCTATTGCTAGTACTCCTGTAACACTTGCTGCGACAACACAGGCTGGCGGAGCTAGTTTCACTGGTGATTTAACTCGTAATACCGATGCAAATGGTGCGGTCACATTTACGTTGACAAATACCAACGCTTCAACAGCAGCAGAAGATCATCCATATGCGCCAAGTTCGATGACGTATTGGGATGAAAATCGCGAGACAACACTTATAAGCTTGCAATACGAGATGGACTTTGTGCCAACAGTCAGTGCGCAAACAGAGCATGTTGATCGTGTTTGGTCACATGTGGTCAAGGCCGGCGTACCAACTGCTCCACAGGGAGTGAACATCAAGGCCACTGGCACTACTTCTGCCTTTGCTTCATGGCAAGCGCCAATTGATGATGGCAATGGTGAAATCACTGGTTACACCTACACTTTGAAAAACGGTACGGCGGCTGTAGCTGGCAAGACCGGCACAATCACTGGAACAAGTGTTTCGTTCACCAACTTGCTTGCTACTGGAACGTACTCAGTAGTAGTTACCGCGAACAACGCGCTTGGTAGTTCAACAGCAGCATCTTCAGTTGGGACAATCAAAACTGTGGCTACCACGTTAGTGAAGGTCTCTGGGGCGGTCACAAAGCCAACGGGCGTGGCTGGAAATACTTCGGTTAGCTTAACTTGGACTGCTCCGACGGTGAATAACAACGCATCAATCAGTGGTTATTCCGTTGTTGTCAAAGATGGCGCAACAATTGTCAAGACAGTGCCAGTTGACATTGGGTCCAAAATTAAGGTTGCTGGGGTAGATGTCCCAGGTTCTGTGATCACTGGACTAATTAACGGAAAGTCATACACCTTTAGTGTCTACGCAATTAACGCAGTTGGATCGAGTCCCGTTGCCGTTTCTCCTGCAGTCATTCCGTTCACTTTGCCAGGTATTCCAACAGGTTTGGCCGTTACTCGCGGTAATGCAAGCCTGAATGTAACCTGGACTGCACCAGCATCTGCTGGTGGATCGCCAATTACTGGATACACGATTACCTACACGAACACTGCTGGTACAGTAAAGACGGCAACTGCATTAGCAACTGCAACAAGTTACGCTGTGACCAAATTGGTTAATGGCACGACTTACACTGTGAAGATTCAAGCCAAGACTGCTAAGGGTCTTTCACTTTCTTCTGGAAATGAAATTGGCACTCCTTCCACAGTCCCAGTCGCACTAAAGACGGCAACTGCCGTTAAGACTGGAAATTCTGGCTCAATCGTGGTGACTTGGACTCAGGCTGTTGACACTGCAACTAAGCCAGCAGACGGTGGCGCTCCTCTTTCTCACTACGAGGTCACAGTCCTACAAAACGGAATTGCCGGTGACACCTACAACGTCATTCCATCGTTGACCACTAAGACAATCAGTGGTTTAACTAATGGCACGGCATACACCTTCTCAGTTGTTGCTGTGAACGCTGTTGGTAATTCGACTGCGAAGGTTTCTGTAGCAGCAACTCCTTCAACAAAGCCGGGTGTGCCAACTATTGGAACCACACTTAATGCCACTGGCTCAACAGCTGCAACATCATTGACAGCTAAGTGGACCGCCCCAAGTTCAACTGGTGGTTCCGCAATTACTGGTTACGAAATCAAGGTCTACTCAGCTGGGGTTCAAGTTGGTGTAGCTAAGACAGCAACAGCATCAG
>VFKC01000127.1 GCA_009885745.1 Actinomycetota bacterium | reverse complement strand
CAGCATTTGACGGTCTCAAAGTTGTTGTAGACAACGCTGAAGTAACTGAAGAACAGATTGAAGAGCAACTGACTGCCCTTCGCAGCCGCTTCGGGGCATTGAAAATTGTTGAGCGCGCAGCCAAAGATGGCGACGTTCTCTTGATTGACCTTTCAGGAACTCACGAAGGCGTCGAAGTGCCAGACATAACCGCTAGTGCACTAAGTTACGAACTTGGTTCAGACGGAATGGTTCCTGGATTTGATGATGCTGTTCGCGGCGCTACTCCTGAAGAAGTGCGCGAGTTTGTCTTCACTCCAACGAACGGTGAATGGGATGGCAAAGCAATTATTGTCTCCGTAACTGTTCAGTCAATCCGCGAACGCGAACTGCCGAATGCTGACGATGAATTTGCCCAACTTGCAAGCGAGTTCGACACAATTGGTGAACTGCGTGATGATGTTGCAACTCGTCTTGGGCGCGTGCGACTAATTGAACAGGCTTACCAAGCGCGAGATCGCGCACATGACGCCTTGATGGAAGCAATCAAAGTTGATGTTCCCGAAGGTGTCATCAAAGAAGAATTGGATGCTCACTTTGGCGACGGCCATGGTGACGAAGATCATCGCGCGGAATTCGAATCCACAGCTCGTACTGGGGTAAAGAGTCGCATGATTTTGGACAAAATCGTTGAGATTGAAAACATTCAGGTTTCAGACGCTGAATTGTCTGAATGGTTAGTAAATGAAGCTCAGCGCTACAACATGCCACCGGATCAGTTCGCTGATGAGTTAGTTAAGGCTGGACAGGTCCAGGGTGCAATCGCAGAGGTGCGCCGCGTCAAGGCACTTTCGCACGTGCTTGAGCAGGTAACTGTTGTTGACATGAACGGCACCCGCATTGATCTGGAATCGGTACTTCGTGGCGATCCGGCAATTCAAGATTTTGCTAACGCTTTCGAAGAGGGTTCTGATGAAGAAAACTTTGAGGCTAACGAATAGCGGTTGCTAATCTGCTCAATTGATTTACAAATTGCGCTTCAGCCAAGGTCTAAACCTTGATTGAGGCGCAATTTGCTTATGCAGTGCCGCGAGTGATGCATTCTTCCTGCGCAAACTCAACCAAAATCGGATTTTATCTTTGCGTCTTGGGAACCCGTGATTCCCAGAATTTGCCAGCACCAGGTTAATTCTTGGCCCATAGTTTCAATAGACAGTTGTTCAACGCTACAAGCGAACAAAGCTATGTCACCCCCACACAATGTCACTTGAGGCATTAGTGTCTAATTGTTGCTAAGTTTCTGTCGAGTTTTCTTGGCAGCAAATCGAATGCCTTCAAAGGAGTAGAAGTGAGCGGTATCGAAATCCCCGGTGTGCAAGTTCCTCAGAGTCGCGGTTCATCTGCGAGCGGAATTGGTTTTGACGACTCGGTATACCAGCGTCTTCTGCGCGAACGAATCATTTTCCTTGGCACCCAGGTAGCAGATGAAATGGCCAACGCCATTTGTGCTCAGATTTTGCTTCTAGCCGCAGATGATCCTGAAAAGGATATCTTTTTGTATATCAACTCACCGGGTGGCTCGGTAAGCGCGGGTATGGCAATTTATGACACTATGCAGTACGTAAAAAATGATGTTGCAACTGTCGCCATGGGTCTTGCTGCTTCAATGGGTCAGTTCTTGTTATGTGCAGGTGCAACAGGAAAGCGTTACGCCCTTCCACACGCTCGAATCATGATGCATCAGCCTTCTGGCGGAATCGGCGGAACCGCATCAGACATCAAGATTCAAGCGGAACAGATGATGTACACCAAGACCAAAATGGCCGAATTGATTGCTTTCCACACCGGACAGACCATGGAAACCATCACTGCAGATTCAGATCGTGACCGCTGGTTTGCTGCAGATGATGCAAAAGAGTACGGCTTTGTAGATCACGTAGTTCGAAGTGCAGCAGATGTAACCGGCACCGGCGGAATGGCATAGGGGATAGATCATGGATTACACACCACAAGCTCGTTATATTCTTCCAAATTACATTGAGCGCACACCGCAGGGTATTCGCGAATACAACCCATACGGAAAGTTATTCGAAGAACGAATCATTTTCTTGGGTGTTCAGATTGATGATGCTTCGGCTGATGACGTGATGGCACAGTTACTCGTTCTTGAGTCACTTGATGCTGATCGCGATATTCAGATTTACATTAACTCTCCTGGCGGTTCATACACTGCGATGACTGCGATCTATGACACTATGCAATTCGTAAAGTGCGATGTGCAGACTGTGTGCCTAGGTCAGGCTGCTTCTGCGGCCGCTGTAATCCTTGCTGCTGGCACGCCAGGAAAACGTTACGCATTGCCACATGCTCGTGTTTTGATTCATCAGCCATACACCGAAGGTGGCGGTCAGGGATCTGACATCGAGATTCAAGCAAATGAAATCATGCGTATGCGTGATGAGATGGAAGGCATTTTTGCCTTCCACACCGGTCGTAGCACTGAAGAGATTCGTGTGGATATTGAACGCGACAAGATCTTGACAGCTCCGATGGCCAAGGAATACGGGATTATCGACCAGGTATTGACCACGAGAGTTCCACTAATCAAATAATTGGCGTGTATATCAAGAGAATGTCGCACTTTCAAGGTAGTTTGAGTAGACGCTGTTGGTAAGTTTCAACACTTATTCCCCCGGAGGTGCTCGCCATGGCTCGAATTGAAGGTGGCGACCTGCTGAAGTGTTCTTTCTGTGGAAAGAGCCAAAAGCAAGTCAAGAAATTGATTGCCGGTCCAGGCGTTTACATCTGTGACGAATGTATCGACCTGTGTAACGAGATCATCGAAGAAGAGCTCGGTGAATCCGTAAAGGTTGATTGGGAAGAACTTCCAAAGCCACGCGAGATTTATTCATTCCTCGATCAGTATGTAATTGGCCAAGATGTTGCCAAAAAGGCAATGTCTGTTGCGGTCTACAACCACTACAAGCGCGTGCAAGCAGGTGCTTCTGCTGGCACAGGCGATGACAAAGTCGAATTGGCCAAGTCAAACATTTTGCTCCTAGGACCAACTGGTTCTGGCAAGACGCTACTAGCCCAAACTCTGGCTCGAATGTTGAACGTCCCATTTGCAATCGCTGACGCCACTGCACTTACCGAGGCAGGCTATGTCGGTGAAGATGTTGAAAACATTTTGCTAAAACTTATTCAAGCTGCTGATTACGATGTTAAAAAAGCCGAAACAGGAATTATCTACATCGATGAAATCGACAAGGTTGCTCGCAAGAGCGAAAATCCATCAATCACGCGCGATGTATCAGGTGAAGGCGTCCAGCAGGCTTTGCTAAAGATTATTGAAGGTACGACCGCCTCGGTGCCGCCACAAGGTGGACGCAAGCACCCACATCAAGAATTCATTCAGATTGACACCACAAATGTGCTGTTCATCGTCGCAGGCGCATTTGCCGGGATCGATGAAATCGTCAAGCAACGCGTTGGTAAAAAATCACTAGGTTTCACTTCTGAGTTAGCGGCTGAGACTTCTACTGATGATGATATTTTCTCGCAGGTAATGCCTGAGGATATGCTTAAATTCGGCATGATTCCAGAGTTCATTGGTCGTCTGCCAGTATTCACATCTGTTGCGGCACTCGATCAAGAAGCGTTAGTACAGGTCTTAACTGAGCCAAAGAATGCACTAATTCGCCAATACCAAAAGTTATTCGAACTTGATGGTGTTGAACTTGAATTCACTCAAGATGCCCTTGCTGCAGTAGCCGAACAAGCAGTACTTCGTGGCACTGGGGCAAGAGGCCTGCGCGCAATCCTTGAAGATGTACTTCTCACTGTTATGTATGACGTGCCTAGTCGCCAAGATGTTTCTCGGGTGATTGTTAACGCAGAAGTTGTGCTCAATAATGCAAGCCCAACTTTGGTGCCACGCGAAGTGGCACCACCGCAACGTGTGCGTCGCGAAAAGTCTGCTTAATAACTACTTATCTTCTGCTGGAGCCAAGGTGACCACAAGGGTCATTGTGGCTCCAGTTGTTTCTTCTGCTTGAACGTATTCAAAGTCGCTCAACATACGCCCCGCAGCTCGCAGGTCACCGGCTACTGATGCCAATGCCGCGTTTGTCTGTGCTGATGCGGTAACTGTGACGGCAGAAATGTCTGCACGCATGGATACCTTGGCTTCACTCTTTGCCTTGCGCAGTTGAGATAGCGCTTCAGCAGCGATTGCCGTTAGCTCAGGTGCCCCTTGGTAGGCATGAAGATCATCAGTCGTTGGCCAAGTAGATGTGTGGACTGTTCCGTCCTTCCACCAAGACCAAACTTCTTCAGTCACAAACGGTAAGAACGGTGCGAATAATTTCAGCAGAGTCTCAAGGGTGATGTTCAGAGCCGCACGTGCTGAAGCGGCTTGATCATCCCCGGCCAGACCGTAGGCACGATCCTTAACCAACTCGACATGATCATCGCAGAACGACCAGAAGAACTGTTCGGTAACTTCTAGCGCCTTGGTGTAGTTGAATGCTTCGAATGCCTTTGTGGCTTCTTCGACGACTTGAGCAAGGTTTGCTAGAAGTGCGCGGTCAATTGGGTGGGATACGGCATCTGCAGGAGCAAAACCTTGGGTTAGCACAAACTTGCTGGCATTAAGAAGTTTCATCGCGAGTCGGCGGCCAATCTTCATCTGACCCACATCAAATGCGGTATCAGTTCCTGGTCGTCCACTTGCCGCCCAATAGCGAACACCATCGCTGCCGTGTTCATCAAGCAAATCAATTGGTGTCACAACATTGCCCTTGGACTTGCTCATCTTCTTGCGATCTGGATCAAGGATCCAACCGCTGATTGCTGCATGCTTCCAAGGCAGTTGGCCTTCTT
>VFKC01000095.1 GCA_009885745.1 Actinomycetota bacterium | reverse complement strand
TGAAATTGGTTCTCTTGATCAGGTCTTGCAGATTGATGGCGTTTATGCGCAGTCAGTTGTATTGCCTATTGGCGAACTGCGTGAAGCAAGTGAAGCCACGCTCCCTGCACTCTTTGGCTAAAGCGGGTCATTGATCGGTGACACAGCATTTCGAGCAGGTCGTTTGCTAATCGTTTGCTGTCTCGAAACAGGCTGAAAGATTCTTACGTGCGCGCGAAATCGCTGAACTAGCTCCGCCAGTGGAAAGCCCAAGAACCGCGGCAACTTCAGGTGGAGTTAGACCTTCCCACGCGACAAGGCGCAAGATTTCTCGGTCGCGCTCGGGAATCTCGAGCCACACTCTACGCATCTGAGCTTGTTCAATGACTACGTCAGCGATGTCGGCTGTGAATCCTTCAATCTGGCTTGTGTCGATTGGTGTCTCAGAGTGCTTGCGGTGCGCGTTTGCTAGTACGAACCAGGCAGTTCGGTACAGCCACTGCAACTCAAAGCCATCTGGAATTTCATGACATTTTTGCCATGCCAGGGTGAAAACCTCGGCGACCAAATCATCCACATCATTACCAATGTGTCGACGAGAGACATATCTATGGACATCTGTTGCGTGCGTGCTGAACAGTTCTTCAAACGCAGTTTCCTTCATGATGCCCTCTCGCATGAGTGTCGCTTACCAACTTATGTGTTCACATTGCGAAATCCTGCATAGAGCCGTGCAGGAATTTTACTCAGGCAGATTCCGTATCTTGCCATGCAGGAATCAGCCGCCTCGAAACATAAGAGGGTGTAGACGTTGAAAGGACTACTCATGAATCTTGACGGCACTGAAGTAAATCTTCCTGAAGGTGAAGACCATGCCTTACAGGCATTACGGTCTGCAGATCCTGCTATTGAAATGGTCCAACCCGATTTAGTGGCAATCCGCGAGAAGGTCGATACTAGCGATCTTGCAGAAGTGAGTAGCCTGAGCGAGCACGCTGCGCGCACTACACGTTTCCCGCGCTGGTCTTATGCAGCTGCAGCAGCGGTGTTACTGGTGGGTGTCGGTGGTGGCACTGGTTACTCGATCTCCGCTTTGCGTCCAGAGACTAACCAGAAATCAGTGCAGCTTGCAGACTGCCTAACTGCAAATCCCTGCAATGACCGTGGTTCGACGGGTCAGATCAATGCGTTGTGCGCAGAAGGTAATCCCCAATGCAATGACACCCCTGGGACTCTGGAGGGTACTTCATCCCAGTATGCAGCAGGAAAAACTTCTGACATGATGGCCTCTTCTATCGCTTGGAACTATCGCCCGTGGCTTACTCCGGCAGACTCGCTTTCTGATAAGCCCGGCTCCAGTCGTGCATACATTCTGAGTTCTAAAGGTTTGGACCGAAGTGCTGCCGTTAAGAATCTCATCGATGCATTTGATATTGGGCCACACAAGATCCGGCACAGATCAGCAAAGGATGGCACAAGAGTTATCGAGAATGGCACTCGTGCCACCGTTGCATTAGATGCGCAAGACAGCAATCAGGCCCATTGGTACTACGACAATCCAGACAACGGCCAGTATGCCTGCGTAGAGGGTTACGGTGAGCTTCCCAGAGAAGATTCCTCTGCGCCTTGCAAAATAAAGACTGGTGAGAGGCTTTCAGATGCACAAGCGATAGCAGTGGCCAAAGAGATTTTTGGCACAGTGGGTCTAGATCTGGCTAACGTCACTTGGGCAACGAACTCGGGTAAGGAATATTTTGGTGTTGACGCCAATAACAAACCACAACCATACGTACAGGTGGTCGCACGGATGACTTTTGATGGTCGAGAAATTGAGGGTATGAATTCCGCAAGTCTGCAATGGGCTATTGAACTTGCTCCCGATAAGTCAGTCGTACACGCTTCAGGAATGCTCGCCAAGCCAGTTCAAGTTCCTGACTACGAAATCGTTGGCGCAAAGACAGCGGTACTGCGTTCGCAAGACCCTATATGGTCAGTCGCGTATGGTCCAGAACCTATCTACAGTTCAGGTCAGGTTTTGGGGTATCGAGGCAACTATGTGCCATCCCGGACCTCAGCGACTCAGAATCTCGACGATCAAGGTAGGCCGCTTCTTCAGGTGGATCTTCAACAGGTCGAGATAACCGAGGCTGAGTTAGGATTCGCTGGCTTCAACCTTTCTGGTGATTCATATGCCATCTTGCCGGTATACAAGTTGACAGGCGGTGACCGCAGTTGGATTCAGATTGCAGTTGCAGACAAGTATCTTCAGGTTAAGTAACCACACATTAGGTCGTGCCATTTCACTAGCTAGCAGCTGCCGTGAAATGGCACAATCTTTTTGAGCTCTTCCTCAATTGCACTTCGAGCAATCTCAAGATCACAAGCGGTCTGAGCACGGAGCCAGAAACCTTCGCTTAAGCCGAAGTATCGAGATAGGCGCAGGTCGGTATCTGCAGTGATTGAGCGCTTTCCCAACACGATGTCGCCAATGCGTTGCGCGGGAACACCAATTTCCTTGGCCAGCCGATATCTAGAAATCTCCATCGGTACTAGAAACTCCTCCCACAAAAGTTCACCGGGCGTAACGGGCGGGAGCTTTAGTTTTGTTTTTGCCATTACTCTTCCTCACTTGTGATAGTCAACGAGTTGTACCTCATCTGGTCCTTGTAGTGTCCAGCGAAAACAGATTCTCCACTGGTCATTTACTCGGATACTGTGGAATCCATCCCAATCTCCTTGCAGTTTCTCAAGTCTGTTTCCTGGCGGAATACGCAGGTCATTCAGACTCGCGGCAACATCAAGTATTCGTAACTTCCGCCGAACACTGGATTGGATGAATACGTATCTGACAACTCGATTCCCTGCCGCGATCGCCTCAGTCGCTTTGTCGGCAAAAGATACGATCACGCATAAATAGTAACGCAACGCGTTATTATTTGTCCAGTCTTGCTGTTCTTGCAGTGTCTACCCGTTGCCTGCCCAAGTATTGCCTATTTTGGAATTTGATTCAGACCGCTGCAATGTATGACTGGCCAAGCGAGATTGTTTAGGACTGTTCTGGATCCAGCATTTTGTTCAGTAGTTCGCTCAAGTCGCTGCGTTCACCACTTGCAATGATGGAACCTGATTCCACACCGTTTTGCCAGGTGATTTCCTTCGTGAAAAGCAAAATCCAAGTGCGAGCATCCATCTCGACAACAGCAGGTGGGGTTCCGCGACGATGTATTGCGCCACCTAAAATTTGCACGGCTCTAAATGGCGGCACTCGAACTTCAACAGAACGGCCAGGGTGAGCCTGGGCAAAATAATCCAGAGACAGACGAACGGCTGCTGCCAATAGCGATTTGTCCAACGGGTTTTGGGTCAATTCGAGTAAAGCTCCTTCGACTTGCGCTTGAGTTACTTGAGTTGCCATACCTAATTGTCCCGCTGTTTGAGAATTTTCTAGCACTGGCATTACGCCAACGAATGAACTCACCAGAGGTTGCTCTAGACTAGGAGAGTGGCAGGCGATGGGCGACTCAATCATGACTTGCTTCCGGGCGAAAAAGGCCCACAAGATGCTTGTGGCGTATTTGGAGTTTGGGCTCCGGGCGAAGAAGTCGCCAAACTAACTTTCTTTGGTCTTTACGCTTTGCAGCATCGCGGTCAAGAATCTGCTGGCATCGCAGTCAGCGATGGATCCAACACTATGGTCTTTAAAGATATGGGTTTGGTGTCACAGGTTTTTACAGAATCAGCGCTCGAGTCACTTCAAGGTCACATTGCAATTGGTCACACTCGTTACAGCACTACTGGTTCAAGTTGTTGGGATAACGCGCAACCTACTTTTCGCGCGACAGCCACTGGTCACCTTGCCCTCTCACACAACGGTAATTTGACCAATACACACGAGCTCGCAAAACGTCTTGCCACAATCCGCGAAGACTCCGGTGAATTGTTCCCGGACTTTGTCCAAAACGCATCTAGCGATACCGACATTTTGACAGCGTTACTTGCTGCTCATCCTGATTTGAGTATGGAAGCTGCTGCACTGGATGAACTTCCAAAAGTACGTGGCGCATTCAGTCTGGTATTCATGGATGATCAGACTCTTTATGGTGCTCGTGATCCCCAAGGTATTCGACCCTTAGTACTTGGTCGCCTAGAACGTGGTTGGGTCATTGCTTCAGAAACAGCAGCTTTAGATATTGTGGGCGCCACATTCGTTCGTGAAGTTGAGCCTGGTGAATTAATTGCAATTGATGAGCACGGACTTCGCACATCACGCTTTGCCCCTGCGGATCCCAAGGGTTGCATCTTTGAATATGTTTATCTTGCTCGTCCTGACACGACCATCAGTGGCAAAGCAGTCCATCCTGTTCGCGTTGAGGTTGGCCGCAGACTTGCTAAAGAATTTCCAGTTGACGCCGACCTAGTAATTCCAGTTCCAGAATCAGGAACTCCGGCTGCAATTGGTTACGCACAAGCTAGTGGCATTCCATTTGCTCAGGGACTTGTTAAGAACTCATATGTGGGACGAACTTTTATCCAACCGAGTCAGACAATTCGCCAACTTGGTATTCGTTTGAAACTCAATCCATTACGCGAAGTCATTGCTGGTAAGCGTCTAGTAATTGTTGATGACTCAATTGTGCGAGGAAACACCCAACGAGCCATCATCAAAATGCTTCGTGAGGCAGGAGCAACAGAAGTACATGTACGAATCTCAAGCCCACCAGTTCAGTGGCCATGTTTTTACGGAATTGATTTTGCTACGCGAGCTGAATTACTCGCACCCGGTTTAACTCTTGATGAGATTCGCCGTTCAATTGGCGCAGACACTTTGGAATATATCTCCCTAGATCAACTCGTTGAATCAACTGGGATCGCTAAAGATCGTTTATGTCGCGCCTGCTTCGATGGGGTTTATCCTGTGGACCTGCCGTTAGAAGCGCAAGTCGGCAAACATGTTTTGGAAATGATTGAAACTGATGAACCTGCGTTATCGGCGTTGGATGAGGCGGTTCGCCGTCCATGACCGAAGGTTTGTCATACGCAGCAGCAGGCGTGGATGTTGAGGCAGGTGAGCGCGCAGTAGATCTAATGCGCAGCGCAATCAAGTCCGCTACCCGCCCAGAAGTAGTTGGAGATTTTGGCGGTTTTGCTGGCCTTTTCGACATCTCAGCCTTTGTGAAATTTAAACGCCCGATGTTGGCAACTTCTACTGATGGTGTTGGCACAAAGATTGATGTCGCCCGCCGAATGGACATCCATAACACGGTTGGTATCGACCTTGTTGCGATGGTTGTTGATGACTTAGTTGTATGTGGTGCTGAACCACTCTTCATGACTGATTACATCGCAGTTGGCAAAGTTCATCCCGAACGCGTAGCCGCTATCGTTACCGGCATTGCTCGTGGATGCGAACTTGCCGGCTGTGCCCTAGTTGGTGGCGAAACAGCCGAACATCCGGGCCTATTGGGACCAGATGACTACGACATTGCCGGAGCTGGCACTGGCGTTGTAGATGGCGAAAAACTCCTAGGTCCGAACCTGGTTCAAGCAGGCGATGTGGCAATTGCGATTGCTTCAAGTGGTTTGCACTCGAATGGTTACTCTCTTGCACGTCATGTGATGTTCAACGTTGCTGGCCTAGATGTTCATGACAACGTCGCTGATTTTGGTCGAACTGTTGGTGAGGAATTACTCGAGCCAACAAAAATCTATGCTCAAGACATTCTGGCTTTAATTAACTCGGTCGAAGTCCATTCGGTTAGTCACATAACAGGTGGCGGAGTAGCAGCTAATGTGGCGCGCGTTATGCCTGTTCACTTAGCCCTTGACCTAGACCGCAGCACATGGACACCACAGGCAATTTTTAGGTTTCTACAATCTCGAGGGAACATCGCCCAACTAGAAGCCGAAAAAACTTTCAACATGGGTATCGGCATGCTGGCATTTGTACCAGCGGGCTCAGCCCAATCCGCAATCGCCCTGTTAGCGCAACGTGGCCTTAATTCATGGGAATGTGGAATTGTGCGTAATCGCCTTGAAAGCGAACAAGGAGATGCAAATGCAAAGGGTGGACTTGGTGGAGCAGTCACGCTAGTTAAAGATTATAAAAACTAGTCTTTCGTCGCTTCATCGTCATCAGATTCTTCAACATTTTCGTCTGCTTCTTCAGCATCGTCGTAGTACTTTGCGTAAGGATCATCGGCAAATTCTTCGCCATCAATTTGATCATCATCGTTTGTTGGAATAAAACCAGGACTGCCAGCTAACTCGGCCTGCAGGGCACTCAAGTCAGTATTAGGCGTGTGATACTTCAACTCACGAGCGACTTTCGTCTGTTTCGCTTTGGCTCGGCCGCGCCCCATGGCTGGCCCCCTTTGATTGATAGATACCCAAATTGCTGACTATCCGCTCGAAAGTTTTCTAATCAACTAAATCAAGTGTAACCTCTCGGGCACTGGCTCGCCCAAAGGGGGGTAAAGCCGCTTTGCTTCAGAGTGCCACTATCGCGTAGGCTATCTAATCGTGCCTCACGGCATGTGCCCCCATCGTCTAGTGGCCTAGGACGCTGCCCTTTCACGGCGGTAACACGGGTTCGAATCCCGTTGGGGGTACGCAAGAAAGTAAGCAAGTTGAAACACTAGTGTTTCAACTGGTCTTAGACACCTGTCACACTAGGCAGGTGCCAAAGGCCCCGTAGCGCAGTTGGTTAGCGCGTCGCCCTGTCACGGCGAAGGTCGCGGGTTCGAGTCCCGTCGGGGTCGCTTACAGGATCGGTAAACGTCAATCGCGGTTGCCGGTCTTGTTTGGCCAGGTAGCTCAGTTGGTACGAGCGTCCGACTGAAAATCGGAAGGTCGCCGGTTCGATCCCGGCCCTGGCCACAGCGACTTTTTTCGCCTTGTGATTCTTACCTAATCTTGTTCTTTTCGGTAACCGGCAAAGCCCGTTACCGAGCCAGGGGTTTGGGATCGATGTTGCAGTTCTTAATTTTGTTCTTTGCGCT
>VFKC01000053.1 GCA_009885745.1 Actinomycetota bacterium | reverse complement strand
TTCTTCAGCCTTACTGCCAAAAAATGGAATCGATACTTTGACATTTCCTTCGATAGTGATGGTGGTCAAAGAATCCGTTCCTCGTAAATCCATGGTGGCTGAGACTTTCACTGGCGCGCCTTCGATTGAAACATTTAACGTGGCAGTGGCAGTGCCATTGGGTTGCAAAGGTTGCCAAACTTGTTCCTCGATGATGACTACTTCATCACCAAGAAACTTCCTTGCCATGTCTGGTAACTCTCCAAGCCAATTACGAGTCACGGTGACAGTTGAGACAGCTTCTTGTGACGAAACATTGAATGTCGCATTCGGAGTACCCGCAACTTTGGATTCAAGGTAACTTAGAGTCTGCAACATTGCATAGACAACCTCTGGCTTGGCATGAAATTGCAGCTGAGTACTTAGTTGGGTTGTCATACCCCTATCTTGCCCGACTCAAAGGATACTTTTGCAAAGTAGGGTTGTGCTATGGATTCACATTTGATTGCCGCTGCCTTGGACACTCAAGTGACTGGCTGGCTCGATAATTTTGGTCCTTTTATTTTCTATCTGTTTGTCTGGGCACTAGTTTTTGCTGGCACCGGGTTGTTCATTGGCGCCTTTGTTCCCTTTGTCACCGGGGATTCGCTATTGTTTGCAGCTGGTCTATTGGCGGCAACTAGTGACAGTGTGAATGTGGCCATCTTGGCAGTCGGGGTTGGGTTAGCCGCATTTTTCGGCGATCAAGTTGGCTTTGTCTTGGGCAGACATTATGGCCGCCCCTATCTCGATCGGCGTAACGGATTGCGCTTGCGCTCTGCAATCGCGCGCTCGGAAAAGTTTTATGACAATTTAGGCTGGTGGGCTGTTGTCGTAGCTCGATTTATTCCGCTGGCTCGAGCTCTGGTCCCGGCAATTGCGGGAATTGCAAGAATGAATTATTACAAATTTCTCTGGGCTAACTTAACTGGTTCATTAGTTTGGGGCGTTGGTTTAACTCTTACTGGCTTTTATGCCGCCACAATTCCTGCCGTTAAATCTGGAGCCTATGCGATTGCATCATTCTTTATAATCGGCTCAGTTGTTGCTGGCTTGCACAGTTGGATTTCCAACCGACGAGTTAGCTAGTCACAAACCTTTCTTAGTTATCCACAGAATTAAGTTCACCACCACTGGCACCAGAACATTCTGGTTACGGTATCCACACTGCAATTGTTTTTTGCGTGTGTGAAGCGGGGGACTAGTGAATACCAAAATCGACGAGGCTATCAACGAGTTACGCGATCGGGTGCAATCGCAAGGTTTCAACGCAGATGACAATCGAGAAACGATCAGTCACTTGGCTGAGGATATATTGCAAGAATCCAACCCACTATTAACTCAAGTTCAAGAACTCACCAATCAAGTAGCCGGATTCGGCGCGCTGCAGGATCTTTTAGATGATCCGAGCGTCGAAGAGATTTGGATCAATGAGCCTGGGCGCATTTTCATAGCTCGAAATGGACGAAGCCAGCTGACGTCATTGATGCTGGATGATCGTGAAGTTCGCACCTTGGCTGAAAGACTATTGGCCCGTACTGGCCGGCGTATAGATTTAGCGAACCCATTTGTGGATGCGACCTTGCCCGATGGCTCGCGATTGCACATTGCTATTCCAGATGTAACTTCAAAACACTGGGCCATAAACATCCGCAAGTTTGTGTTACGGGCTCACTCGCTTGAGGATCTGGTGGCAGCGGGAACCTTAACTAATCAAGCAGCCACCTTTCTGCAAGCTTGTGTTTCAGTGGGGCTCAACATCATCGTGGCCGGGGCAACTCAGGCTGGTAAGACCACGCTGATGAATGCCTTGCTCAACAGCGCACCAGCTCACGAGCGGGTAATTACCTGTGAGGAAGTCTTCGAACTGCAACTGCTGAGCCCTGATTGGGTTGCCATGCAAACTCGTCAGGAAAG
>VFKC01000101.1 GCA_009885745.1 Actinomycetota bacterium | reverse complement strand
TACTCGCGGTAATGCAAGCCTGAATGTCAGTTGGACTGCACCAGCATCTGATGGTGGTTCACCAATTACCGGATACACGATTACCTACACACCTACTGTCGGTGCTGCCAAGACGGCAACTGCAGTAGCAACTGCAAGAAGTGCATCTTTGCCCAAGTTGGTTAATGGCACGACTTACACTGTGAAAATTCAAACCAAGACTGCTAAGGGCCTTTCACTTTCTTCTGGAAATGAAATTGGCACACCGGCTACTGTCCCAGTTGCGCCAAAGACTGCAACTGCGGTTAAGGGTGCAAGCTCTGGATCAGTCGTGGTGACTTGGACTCAGGCTGTTAGCACTGCAACTAAGCCAGCAGATGGTGGCTCTGCGCTTGTGCGCTACGAGGTCACTGTTCTGCAGGGCGGAATTGCCGGCGACACCATTAACGTCCTTCCAGCGTTCACCACTAAGACGATCAGTGGTCTAACTAATGGAACGGCCTACACGTTCTCAGTTGTTGCTGTGAACGCGGTTGGTAATTCGACTGCAAAGGTTTCTGCAGCAGCTACACCATCTACAACACCTGGTGCGCCGACTATTGGAACCTCACTTTCTGCCACTGGCACAACAGCTGCAACATCATTGACAGCTAAGTGGACCGCCCCAAGTTCAACTGGTGGCTCGGCAATCACTGGTTACGAAATCAAGGTCTACTTAGATGGAGTACAGGTTGGTGTAGCTAAGACAGCAACAGCATCAGCCACTTCATTGGTTGTAACTGGTCTAACTACCAAGAAGGCTTACACCTTCACGGTTGCCGCCAAGAACATCAATGGAACTGGTACTGCCTCAGCACAATCTGTGGCTCTTGCCACCAAGTAAATCACTAAAGTCTAATGAGGCTGTGTGTCGGGGAAACCCGGTGCACAGCCTCATTTGCTTTGTTTGCGCAGACTGAATAATTCCTGCGCACACTTTGATTTATGAGCGAAAAAGTCATCTAGAAAATTGGGGGGTTCCCGTCGATTACGCGGGGGTACGAGCTAACATAGAAGTGTGTCTGAAACAGCCCGCGCAGTGTCCGCTGACAATTCTGGTGTATTGCCAGAACGTGATCAGTTAGTCCTTGAGTTCGAACGCCAATGGTGGAAGTTTGCTGGCGCTAAAGAACAAGCAATCCGCGAACAGTTCGATATGTCAGCAACTCGCTACTACCAAGTCCTTAATGCCTTGATTGATCAGCCATCGGCTCTAGCTTTTGATCCGATGTTAGTAAAGCGCCTTCAGCGCATGCGGGCAGCACGTCAGCGTGCACGCTCAGCCCGTCGTCTCGGCATTGAACTTAGTTAGGTTCCTTAATAATGTCTGGCGGTCAACCTTTCGCCAAGCGCATCACAATTCCACTTTTGGTAATTGCGAGTACTATCTCAATTCTCGGTTTAGGTGGTTACTCGCTTTTAAACCTTTCACCAAACAAAGCCGTAGCGACTGGGACACCTCAAATAACATCAACCCAAAATCCAGTTGATGACACTAACGGCCAAGAGCCGAGCGTAGCTGCGCGCGCAGTAGTTGTTCTTAACGCCTCGTCAGTTACAGGACTTGCCAGTAAATATGCCAAGGAACTCGAAATCCAAAGTTGGACTATCGAAAGAATTGGTAATTGGACGGGTCAGAAGATGACTAAATCAACTATTTATTATCCAGCGGATCAAAAAGCGTCCGCTCTAGAGCTTTCTGCAGTCTTGGGTGTGCGAATCGTGCCCGCCAAATTGGCTATGTCAAAAACTGCATTAACTTTTGTCATCTCTCAATAGTTTTTGCAGGCAGGTCGCCCATTTTGGCACGCACGCAGCCTCACTGATAGTGTCTATTACTGCAAGCAACTTATAATAATTTAATAAACCTCATCCAGAGGGGCAGAGGGAACGGCCCGTTGAAGCCCCGGCAACCTTCGCAGGAACCTAAAGAACCTGCGAAACGGTGCCAAGTCCGGCTCAAGAAGAGAAATCAACTTGAGACAGATGACGAAAGGCGAATATATATGTCATTTACTAATAGTCAAGATTTGACTCAAGCATTCGGCTCTGCAACTCATTTAGTTTGTCGTGCCTGTGGGGCTAAGGCAAAACTTGGAGCAGATTACTCCTGTTATGAATGCTTTGGTCCACTAGAAGTTGCCTATGAATTTGGCAAAATCACTCGGGCACAAATTGAATCTGGCCCGCTTTCCCTTTGGCGTTATGCCGCCTTGCTGCCAGTTCCAACAGACATTGCCCAAACTCGCAATCTCCAGCCTGGCTTAACTCGATTGCATCGTGCCGATTCATTAGCAAAAGCTTTGGGCATCACTGGTCGACTCTGGGTTAAAGACGATAGTGGAAACCCCACTCACTCGTTTAAGGATCGCGTTGTAGCAGTCGCGCAAAGCGCTGGCATTCAGCTGGGCTTCAACACGCTGGCTTGTGCATCCACTGGCAACCTCGCCCATGCAGTCGCAGCAGCAGCTGCACGCGCGGGACAAAAATCCGTTGTGCTTGTTCCTTCGAATCTTGAAGCACATAAAATCCAAGCAACCGCTGCCTACAACGGGTTCGTTATTGGCATTGATGGCAACTATGACGATGTGAACCGTCTTTGTGGTGAACTTATTGGCGAAGCAGTTTCTGCTGACTGGGG
>VFKC01000130.1 GCA_009885745.1 Actinomycetota bacterium | reverse complement strand
CCAATCCGGATACTGTTTGTTTCGTCAAAACTAACCCCAAGAATCCTGCTGTGGTCAAACGCCTTGGTAGCCAATACGTTGGCAATCCATTAGTCCTTAAGGATCCCTCTGGTAATTATTTGTGTACTCCAACACTGGACATTTACGCACCAGAGGTGACTATCACCGCAACAGATGGTGGACGCGTTCTTCGCACCTGCCCTGATTCAGTGACACTTGGAATTTGCCGAACAGCGAAGTTGCCATTGCGCTCGGAGATAACTGACGTATCGATGATGAAAGTCAAGGAAACCTTTGGCTACCAAAATATGTCCCAGCTAGTCTTCACGAGCACAAAGCCGGGTTTTGCAACCTTCACGATTAAAATCGGCAATCAAGAATTCAGCGTGACACAAGAGTTCAAAACTAGCGATACCAACATCCGTTCGGTTGCTGCGGTAGCAGCCAGCCAAGCAGGAGCTGTTAGCGGATCTGCAAAGTCTGTGTCATTTAAGGTTGTCGACCGATTTGGTAACGGCTACGCCGGAATTCCTGTTGCACTAGCTGTGAGCGGAACGAATGGTGAAACCAGTCCAGTAGAAGCTACCTCAGATGCAAATGGTTTAGTCAGTATTGATGTAAATGCCCCGGGTGCTGCTGGGTTAGGCACCGTCACTGCAACAATCCAGGCTAAAGAAGGCACTCAGATTGGTGCTGATGCAAATTCCTACTACGGCATTGCCGCAAGTGCGACCACTGCCACATCTGAAATCCGTTGGGGAGCTCTTGCTAATACTGCGGCCGTCAAAATCGCTGGTATCGCAAAAGTAGGAAAAACTCTGAAGGTCACTGCGGGAACCTGGACCGGAACTACTCCTGCCCTAACTTACGCGTGGTACTCATGCACTGGCACAGCATCCGCTGCTGCTGCCACCTCATCCAAGTGTCGGGTTATCGCAGGAGCAACTAAGGCTTCATACGTTCTGCCCAAAACTCAGGTGGGCAAGTACATCCGTGCTGCCGTTAAGGCAACTAACGTAGTTACTCCGCTAGGTCTGACTTCATTCAGCGCGACCGCGGCGAAGGTTGTCCTGAAATAGCCTCACTCATCAAAAAGGGTCTCAGTCGTTTGGCTGGGGCCCTTTTTGCTTGCCTGGATTTGGTAATCAAACGTTATCGGGTGGGGGGTTTGGACGCGCTGATATCGGTTATCATACATTTAAGCGTTTGTGTGAACGTGCCGAAATTCGATTAGCTCAGTGGTATGAGACACTATGTTCTCAGGAAAAAATCGCTGTTCAGGTAGTAAGTGAAACATCTACAAAAAAGGAAAAACATGAAGCCACTAGCCCGTATCAGTAAAAGGTCGCAAGCAAGCATCGCTGCACTTGCTTTAGTTGCAGGAACTGTTGCATTAGCTCCAGCACAAGCTGCACCTCCAGTAAACGGAGCCAACATTCTTCGGCTCGTTTCTCCAGTTTTGAATAACACAAATTCACTTGACCTTTCATTTGACGCACCTATGAACGGTTGGGACATTTATTACGGTAAAGGTCTGAAGTTCTTCTTCTTGTACCAAAATGTTGGCGCTTCGATGGAGATGACTTGGAAAGCAACCGATGCTGCTGGCAATCCCCTTGCCTCACGTACGGTCTACCTAATTGTGAACAAGTACGGTTCGTGCTCCGAGACCACCTTTACAACCACTAACACCATGCAATATGGAAATCCATCTGATTCAAATCAAATTGCCCTATCAAATAACGGCGTAATTAGCCGCGACTGGTGTGGCGATGATGCTGGCGGAAACCCACAGTGGGGCTCGGGTGAATCATCACTTAGGGGAACAACTAACAGCCAAGGGTTGGTAACTTTCAACCTGAAGAACACCAACAATGTTTATGCTGCAGAGCCTGCTCCATCATCACTTACTGTGAAGAACCCATACGCTGCACGGACTGGAACTAATCCATTCCCTTGCTCAGATCCAACAAGTGGTGTTGGGTGTCTTGCCACGACAATTACTGCCAGTTTAATTGCACACCCACAGACTTCAGATGATCGTGCCGAAGATAAGGATCTATTGAACATCCACTTCGTGAACAATGGCGTTACTAATGAAGTGACTACAACCACGATGCCACTAAGCACTGTTTCAAAGACACTCGGTTTCACAGTGACCAACTTGCAAGGTCAGCCACAATCTGGTGTGACATTGGACTTCTCAAACATCACTGGAATTGGATCTATCAACAATGCCAGTGCTACGACAGATTCAGATGGCTACGCCACAGTATCTGTATCACCAGATTGCGCTGTATCACCAGATTGCGCTGGTCAATCAAAGATTAAGGCAACTGTCTCTGGCACAACTTCATCGGCTCAGTCGACCATTATTTGGTCCAACTCTGCGCCAACACCTACTCCAACCCCAACACCGACTGCGGCTAAGCCTGGTCTGTCAAAGGCGGCTAGTGTTTCGGGTACCGCAAAGGTAGCCAAGACTTTGTTAGGAACTAAGGGCACTTGGAGTCGGGCGACTTCCTACGGCTACAAGTGGTATGCATGTTCTGCATCAGGCGCGGCTAAGACCACTGTGCCTAGTGGTTGTGTTGCAATTTCTGGTGCCACTAAATCCAGCTTCAAGCTCACTACAAAGCAAAAGAATAAGTACATCCGATATGTAGTTACCGCGCGCAATACAACTGGTAGCTCAATTTCGGTGAGCAAAACAAGTGCCAAAGTTAGTTAATACTTAAGAAAATTAGGGCCCCAGCATTGCTGGGGCCCTAATTTTTTATTCAAAAACGCCAATGCGTCGCAGTCTTGAGATTGCCGCCTCTTCAAGTGGTGAGTGCGACCCAATTGCTAAGCGCATAGCGCGAAGCAACGCGCGGGTTAAGGGAACAACTAGCCACAGTGGTAAAGGCTTAACCCCAACAAGTTTTTGCATCGCAGGTGGCAATGTCACAAGTGCAGCTTGGAACAGTAAGAAGTAAACGCCTCGAGCAGTCCGGGATAGCGGTGGCTTCTGGATAAAGCGAATCACTCTTTGGGTCACCGGTGTCACGATCAGAGTTTCATCGTCGATGAGCGCCTGGATTATTGTTTGCAACTCGGCAAAATTCTTAGGAGTTTGTGTTAGCCCAAGAGAAGTCACAGACTTCGCCCAAAGTTCAACATAGGAATCCGCACCACCGGGAATCGGCTGACGGCCAAACATCTGATGTGTAGCTAAAAATGAATCTGTGAAAGCTACGTGGACCCAAAGTAGCAAGTCTTGATCTGTCGCTCGATAAGACTTGGGCTGTCCAACACCCGTGACATACTCACCTTGAACGCGCGAATGCATTCGATTGACTCGAGCAGCCTCAGCCTCAATAGCGCTCTTAGCCCCAAACGTCGTAATGGTTAACCACTTAGTTGTGCCAGCAAGCCGGCCAAGTGGATCCTGCTCATATCTGGAATGCTCAGTTACTCCCGCGAGGCTACCCGGATGCAACGCCTGCACGAGCAATGCTCGAATGCCGCCAATCAAGGTGGCCAAATCTCCATGCACAATCCACGGAGCATCTGCTGGCGCGAATAAACCTGCATCATCACCTTGAGCAACCTGGTCAAGCCAAGGGGGATTTCCATCTGGAGTATTTGTAATTATGCGGCGAAATTTTGAACCTAAAGAGTTCTGGAGAGCGTTACCCATGCAAAACCCCATCTAGAGCGGGTGCTGTCATCCGATCACCCTTAAGGGCCAACGAGGGGACTTGAACCCCTAACCCCCTGTTTACAAGACAGGTGCGCTACCAATTGCGCCACGTCGGCATGCCCTAATAAATAGAGCCATCCACTATGTCAAGTTCGCTAAGAACCTAACAAGGCGAATAAAGAGATAATAGCCTAAGTTATTCACCTAGTCGAAATGTGACCATTCTTAGGTATAAATCTACGCACGGATTTAGGGGTTAGACTTAAGCCAAAGTTGGGTATGGTTCAAATCAAGTAGATACCTTTTGAGTATTAATTAGGGGACAAGTTTCATGATAAGCGCGAGCAAACTGCGATTAGGTACCATCGGGGCAACTTCAATTTTGATGATGCTCGGACTTTGCTCAGTGACCTCATCTTCGGCAGCACCTGTTGCGCCAAGAGCGGCCACTACTCCAAAGTTGAAACTACTTTGGCACGAGGAGTACAACGGAAAAAAGGGTCTTCCGCACACCGTTCAAACTTCATTGCGAAATGAAAAGTCATGGCACAACTGGACGACTACGATTACTGGCGCACCTAATAACAAGGAGCGTCAGTACTACACCGATGGCGTGGTTTCTTACAATCCCACAGGTTCCATAGCGCATCGCGCAATTGAACTAACTGGCAAAGGCCAACTGGCTATAAACGCTGTTAAGCCTCAGGCTCGCACAGCAAAACATCCATCGACTGCCCCTAATGATTTCTGCATCTACGGCCGATGTGAATACGTGAGCGGTCGAATGGATACCGCTGGAAAAATCGGTTTTAAATTTGGGCAAATCGAAGCTCGCATCAAGCTCCCCGCGGGCGAGGGCACATGGCCCGCTTTCTGGATGCTTGGCGCAAACATTGACAAAGGTGTTTCCTGGCCAAACTGTGGAGAAATCGACATTATGGAAGCTTCGTACTCAAATAGGCTTGGCTCAATTTTTGGTTCATTGCACTCATACCCTTCAGATGGCTTCGGAGTGACATCAAGCTTCTATCCAAATGATCCATACACAAAGTTCCACAAATATGGAATTCGTTGGACATATAACAAGATTGAATTCTTGATAGATGACGTTGTGTACAACACGATTACCAAATCTGACATGGTTAGCGAGAAGATTTACGTTGAGGACCAAGGACTTGTCTCACGCGAGTATCCCTTCAACCAAGAATTCTTCTTACTGCTAAATGTTGCTATGGGTGGCACTCTCGGTGGAGATGGCGAAGGTGAAGTTATGGATAAGAAGTCTAAAGGCGGCACGATGCTCGTTGACTACATCCGCTACTACTCAATCAATGGGGTTGGGAAACTGATCCGCCACTAATTTCTAGGACCTTTAACACCCAGTCTTGCCAAGGCTGGGTGTTGTTCTTTGCCATAATGTGCAAGAATTAGGAAGTCTCGCAGAGACAATCTTGGGGCTAAATTGTCGCAAGTCTTTACAACGGATCGTTCGACACGTACCTGTCGATGAAGGAGTAAGAAATGGCTAATGTTACTTTTGCCAAAGCATCACGCATTTATCCTGGCTCAACAATCCCAGCAGTTAATGAACTAGATCTCGAAGTTGCCGATGGTGAATTTCTTGTACTCGTAGGCCCATCCGGTTGTGGTAAGTCAACATCACTTCGCATGCTTGCTGGTCTTGAAGACATTGATGCTGGCCAGATCCTTATTGGTGATCGTGACGTAACAAATGTCGCACCAAAAGATCGTGACATCGCAATGGTGTTCCAGAACTATGCGCTTTACCCGCATATGACGGTCGCTGAGAACATGGGCTTTGCCTTGAAGATTGCTGGTGTAAACAAGAGTGATATTTCAAATCGGGTTAAGGAAGCTGCCAAGATTCTTGATCTTGAGTTGTACCTAGAGCGTAAACCAAAGGCACTTTCTGGTGGACAACGTCAGCGTGTTGCTATGGGCCGTGCAATTGTGCGTAACCCTCAGGTCTTCCTTATGGATGAGCCACTGTCAAACCTTGATGCAAAACTTCGTGTGCAAACACGTACGCAAATTGCTTCACTTCAGCGTCGCCTTGGTGTGACCACAGTTTATGTAACTCACGATCAAACTGAAGCTATGACAATGGGTGATCGCGTTGTTGTAATGAAGGATGGCTTCTTAATGCAGGTTGACACCCCACAGAATCTCTACGACAATCCAGCGAATGCATTCGTTGCTGGCTTCATTGGTTCACCGGCAATGAACCTAGTCGATCTTCCTTTCGATGAATTCGGTGCCAAGTTGGGCTCAACACACATTCCGCTAGAACGTTCAATCTTGAGCAAAGTTGCTGCCGAGGGTGCCACCAGCATTACTGTTGGTTTCCGCCCTGAAGATATGATCATGTCTCCTGAAGGCTTTGAACTGAACATCGAATTGGTTGAACTTCTGGGTGCCGATGCATACCTATACGGTGATGTGACAGATGCAACCGGTCAACACCGCCAGATCACAGTCCGCACTGATGGTCGTTCAACACCAAAGCGTGGCGGGGCGATTCACTTAGTGCCAAACGCTAATAACATTCACACTTTCAGTAGCCTGACTGGCGAACGCATAGACGCCTAGATTGGTTTCTTTAGGAGGGTCTTACACATGTGTGAGGCCCTCCTAACTATTTATTGGAGAACCTTGTGACCTTTCAAGTTATCGCTGATCCCACAGAACCAGATTTGATGTTCCTGCCTTGGGATCTACCTCTGATTGATTGGCCTAATGAAACGACCGTTTCGCTTCCACAAGGGATCAGTCGTCACATTGTTCGCTTTGTACGTCTTCATGGCATTGTCTATGCCGTCAAAGAAACGCAAAAACCAATTGCCGAACGAGAATATGAAATGCTTCAAAAGCTTGGGCGCCTTGGAGTACCTTGCGTCGAGCGCGCTGGCGTAATCTCAGGTCGACTAGATTCCAATGGTGAGGAATTACCGGCAGCCTTAATGACTCGGCACTTAGAATTTTCTTTGCCTTACCGCGCTCTTTTTTCTTCGACCTTACGTCCAGAAACGGCCAGCCGCCTCTTAGATGCACTAGCCCTACTTTTAGTTCGCCTTCATCTAGTTGGCTTCTACTGGGGTGACTGTTCTCTTTCAAATACCCTGTTTCGTCGAGACGCCGGGTCATTTGCGGCATATCTAGTGGATGCAGAAACTGGAGAATTATATGAAAAACTGACTAACGGTCAACGCAGTTACGACCTCGATCTTGCAGTAACTAATGCCACGGGTGAGTTTATGGATTTGGCAGCCGCTGAGCTATTACATGATTCAATTGACCCATTCATTACTGGGGAACAAATTCGCACACGCTATGAGCGACTATGGACTGCCATAACTGAGCCACTATTCATGAAGCCTTCAGAGCGCTTTCGTCTTGATGAACGAATCAGACTTTTAAATGAAATGGGTTTCGACATCGCTGAGATGGAGTCGACTTCGTCAAAGCATCCAAGCGGTGACGAGTACCGAATTGTGATGACTCCTAAGGTGGTTGATGCCGGACATCACACTCGCAGACTTTTACGACTAACTGGTTTGGATGTAGAAGAAAATCAGGCCAGACGCTTACTAAACGATCTAGATCAATTTCGAATCCATGAAAATATGGACATTGCAGATGAAGAGCTTGCCGCGCACAAGTGGGTTACCGAGGCCTTCGAACCTGTTTTGGCACTTGTTCCAAAATCTATGCGTGCTCGGCTAGAACCAGCAGAGATATTCCATGAGGTACTGCAGCATCGTTGGTATTTATCGGAAACAGCTGGCAAAGATGTTGGTCGCCGAGTTTCGGCAAAAGACTATATAGAAAAGATCTTGATTAATAAGCCCGAAGAGCAGGCCATCATCGGTGCCGTGGAACCAGAAATTGCTGATGACACCCAGTCGTTAAGTGTGTCTTTTCCCCAGAGTGCTCCTGACATCGAGCACGGACATTAATCCCTAAGTTTGGCGATCTGATAAAGCGCGACACCAGCAGCTACGCCGGCATTTAGCGATTCAGTATCGTCATACATCTGGATTGAAACCACGATGTCGCAGGTGTCGCGTACTAGGCGTGACATGCCAGTGGCTTCGCCGCCAACAACCAGCACGACTGGACCCTTTGCGATCTTTGGATTTAGGCTACCCAACTCGACTTCGCCGTCAGAATCTAGACCAATGATTGTGCAGCCAGCCTTCTTGTAGGCGACCAAAGCGCGAGTGAGGTTTATTGCTCGGGCAACTGGCACACGGGTTGCTGCGCCAGCTGACGTTTTCCAAGCCGATGCGGTCATTCCTGCAGATCGGCGTTCTGGGACAACTACTCCATCAACGCCAAAGGCTGCTGAGGAACGAATAACAGCACCGAGGTTTCGCGGATCAGTAACACCATCGAGGGCCACGATAAAAGGCACAGCATTGGCAGCAAAGGCCTCGTTAATAATGTCTTCAGGTTCGAGGTAGCTGTATGGCGGAATTCGCAGCGCGACACCCTGATGAACTGCGCCATCAGTCATTCGATCTAGTTCACCACGAGGTGATTCAAGGAATGGCAGACCGCGATCATGTGCTATCTGAATAATTTCTTTGACTCGATCATCGCCATCAAGATACTGCTGCATGTAGAAAGCAGAAGTTGGAATGTTGGCGCGTAGGGCTTCTAGCACTGAGTTGCGCCCGGCTACCCATTCGATGCCATCGCGATCACGTGGACGGCTAGTGCGAGTTGAACCGCGCTTTTCGGCCGAACGCTCGGCTAGACGCTTGCGTTTTGCTGCTGGATGCTTTTCTCGCTCAGTGGCTTTGGGGGTTGGTCCACGACCTTCAAGGCCCTGCTTACCACGCCCACCTGAACCTATGCTTGGTCCTTTTTTTGAGTTTCTAATTGCCCCGCGCCGCTGTGAATTGCCAGCCATTACTTCTCCAATATCCAGCGAACACTCTCAGCACTGTCTTGCAATGTGATGCCTAGAGCACTCAATTGATCGCGAATAGCGTCTGCCTTCGCGAAGTCCTTTTGTTCCTTGGCTTCAGTGCGAGCAACAATCTGCCCTTGTACTAAAGCATCAAGAGCCAAGGCCGCTTGTTGGCTATCGCTCTGACTTGAGTTCCATATCGGATTTAACGGATCAACTCCAAGTACATCCAACATACCTCTTACCTGGCTCAATGCGGTAATGAGTTTCTGGCCATGCTCACTGTCAGCAAGGAGGGAATTGCCAGTACCTACAACGTCGTGCAGTACGGCTAATGCAGCTGGGACATTTAAATCCTCATTCATTGCATCAATGAAATCGTTGGGAAGGTCGCTTAAGTCACTTTCACCTAGAATCTCGGTTGCCCTAGTGACAAAGTTTTCAATTCGACCAAATGCCACGGCCGATTCGCTCAGTGCCGAATCAGAAAATTCCAAATTACTTCGATAATGTGCACTCGCTAAATACCAGCGCAACTCGATAGGTCGCACGCGCTTCACAACTTGCGTCACTAAAAGGGAATTGCCCAGTGACTTACTCATTTTCTCGCCTGAGGTCGTCACCCAAGCATTGTGTAACCAGAAATTAGCAAATGCCTGACCTGCTGCTTTGGACTGGGCCACTTCATTTTCATGGTGTGGGAAAACTAGGTCTAGCCCACCACCATGAATATCAAATGCGTCACCTAAATATGCTTTAGCCATTGCTGAGCATTCAATGTGCCAACCAGGTCGCCCATCGCCCCAAGGTGTTGGCCAAGATGGTTCACCCCGTTTAGCAGACTTCCATAATGCGAAATCGCGTGGATCTTTCTTTGGACTACTGGAGCCAGCATCACCAGCCGGTAAAAGCTCATCAATGCGCTGACCAGATAATTTTCCGTAATCTACAAAAGAACGAACATCAAAGTAAACATCGCCTTGAGCGGCATATGCATGACCGCGTTCAATGAGATCTTGCATCAAAGAAATCATTTGGGTTATGTGCCCAGTTGCCCGAGGCTCTATGGTCGGCGGAGTGCATCCCAAAATGGTGTACGCATTTTGGAATTCACGCTCGTAATGCGCGGCAACTGCCCACCAGGGTCGGTTCTCAATTTCACCTTTGGCCATTATCTTGTCGTCAATGTCAGTTACATTGCGCACAAGTGTGACTTCAAACCCATTGTGTCGAAGCCAGCGAGAGAGCACATCAAAAGCTACGCCAGACCTGATGTGGCCGACGTGAGGTGCGCCTTGGACCGTGGCGCCACAAACGTACATTGATACCTGTCCAGGTACCAATGGGATAAAGTCGCGAACTTCACGAGTCGCAGTATCAAATAGTCGCACGAGTCTAAGATTACCGATTCGAGTTGAGTTCTAGTAACGCTGTGGCTATTGCCGCCACACCTTCGCCACGTCCCGTTAAACCTAAGCCATCGGTAGTCGTACCTGAAATACTTACCGGTACTCCCCCAAGGGCTAAGGACATTGCCTCTTGGGCAAGGGTGCGACGAGAACCTATGTTAGGAAAATTGGCAATAATCTGCACACTTACGTTGATAATTTGTGCATCTTTATCAGCGACTAATTTAGCGACCTCGCCCAGCAGTTGACTACCAGTTGCCCCAGCCCACTTTGGATCGCTAGTACCAAAGACACTACCGAGATCGCCTAAACCAGCAGCACTAAGAATTGCATCGCAAGCAGCATGTGCGGCGACATCGCCATCTGAATGACCTACTAAGCCAGAAGTTTCATCTGGCCACGCAAGGCAAGCTAAGTTCATCGGATGGCCGGCCGCCAACTTGTGTACATCGACGCCAGTGCCAATTCGTAGATTGCTCACAGTGTCTCCTCCAAGAAACTTAGGGCATGTTGTATGTCATCCATTGTCGTGATCTTCAATGCGCGTTCATCGCCTAACACGGTGGAAACCACAAAGCCAGCGGCCTCGAGCAGTCCAGCGTCATCAGTTGCTGAGTGGGTTGGGTCACTATGAACTTGGTCTAGCACCTGACGCGCAAAGCCCTGCGGAGTTTGTACCCGACGTAATGAGTCGCGATCAATCGTTTCAATTACTCGACCCGCAGAATCTAGGCGTTTAATTGTGTCTGCAATGGGCAGCACTGGCACAACACCCTTTGCTCCCGCTCGAATGGCGAGAACCACATCTTCGATAACTCGAAAAGGTACTAGCGGACGGGCAGCATCGTGTACTAACACAATATCTACATCGCTTGGGATAGCCTGCAGAGCTGCGGCGACTGAACTTTGTCTATCATCGCCACCGACCACGACGATTTTCTCGACTTCAACAGTGGCAATTTCATCTGCTGCATTTTCCAAGTAACCCTGCGGTGCCGCAACAACAATTACATCAACTAATTGTCCAAGGGCAATCGCAGATCTCTTTAACAGCGACATGTTTGCTAGTTCTACAAAGGCCTTAGGAATTTGCGTACCAAGACGGACACCCGAACCGGCGGCTGGGATGATTGCCGCCACCCGACCAGCAGCGGCGTTTGTCATTAGGAGGCCAAAACCTCGTCAAGGATTTCGTTAGCACGAACTTCATCGGTGCGTTCGGCTAGCGCAATTTCGCTTGCCAATTGCGTGCGCGCCCGAGCCAACATACTCTTTTCACCAGTTGAAAGTGGCTTCTTTTGTGAACGTCGCCACAAGTCACGGACAACTTCAGCGACTTTAATTACATCTCCAGAAGAAAGCTTTTCGGTATTAGCCTTGAAGCGCCTGGACCAGTTAGCCGGATCTTCAACGTATGCCTGGCGTAGTACGCCAAATACGCGCTCCAAACCCTCTTGGCTTGTGACATCGCGGACGCCAACCAAATCTAAGTTGCTCGCTGGCACCTTCACAGTCAATTGGCTTTGATGGACTCTAAGAACCAAATATTCAGTCGAGACTCCCTTGATCATGATTTTGGTCTTTTCCATGATTTCCGCTGCCCCATGATGTGGGTAAACGACTGTCTCGCCGACTTTGTAAGCCATTTATAGAATCCTTTTGCTTGCTTTGGACTACAAGTTTACCACGACTCGTGACACAAAAGAGCCAAAAAAACCCCGAATCGAATGGGTTTTATCCAATCTAGAGAAAGGCGTTCCATCCGAGCATTGATGAGTCAATTTAGCAACTAATCCGCTAAACAGTAGGCTTTAACCACACAAATGAAATTATCAGGGAGTTTTCTCATGTCCAAGAGGCACCTAATTAGAACCGCCATCGTATGCGTTTCACTTTTCGGCCTCACCGGGTGTGGAGTCGGCTTTAATCCGGGTACAAATCAGCGGGCATCAGGCAATGGCGCTAACCAGAATGTGGGCGACCTAGAAATTCGTAATGCCACAATCGTGGTTGACCCCAGCGATCCATCGGCTGGAACACTGCTAGTTTCCATTTACAACAAGGGCGAGCAAACTGACCGTCTTGTTGGAATTAGTTCACAAGAATTTGAGTCACAAATCAGTGCGGTCCTGCTTATTGAAACTAATCAGGCCTTAAGTGTGGGGCTTAGTGCTGATGAAAAGATCTATCTGGCGAGCACAGTATTAGCTCTCATCCCAGGCACCTACGTTAAAACAACATTCACCTTTGCAAATGCACCCGCTGTCACTTTGTCAATTTTGGTGAATGCCAAAACCGGCAATTACCAGGACATCGAACTTCCTTAGTCCTACTTGGATTCGAATCGGTATCCGAGGCCACGCACCGTTGTTAACATCACCGGATTGGCTGGATCGGCTTCAATCTTGGATCTGATTCTTTTAATGTGCACGTCTAGAGTCTTGCCATCACCAACATAATTGGCTCCCCAAATGCGGTCCATTAACTGACCGCGCGTTAGTACGCGACCAGCATTTCGCATAAGCAATTCCAACAGTTCAAATTCCTTGAGTGGGATTGCGACTTTTTGGCCATTGACCGTAACAGAGTGGTGTTCTACATCCATTCGGATTGCACCAGCTTCGAGTGTGGCCGAATCAGCAACTTCCGTCTCGGTGCCGCGGCGCAATACCGCACGCATGCGAGCAATAAGTTCACTCTTTGAATATGGCTTAGTTACGTAATCATCTGCGCCAAGCTCTAAGCCCACAACCTTGTCAATCTCAGAATCCTTTGCTGTGAGCATAATGATTGGGGTGCTGGATTTTGCCCTAATGTATTTGCAGATTTCAGTACCCGAAACATGCGGAAGCATCAAATCAAGTAGAACTAAATCTGGACGCAGTGAATCAAATAATTTAATGCCCTCGGCTCCATCAGCCGCAAGGAATACTTCAAATCCTTCACGTTGCAGGTGAAACTCAAGAACCTCGCGATAAGTCTCTTCATCTTCGATAATCAGTACCCGTGTCATGACTGTGATCCTTCCGTTGGACTTAGCAAACCATTTACATATGTAGGAAATTTAAGGGTAAACGTTGAACCTTGACCAACACTAGACCAGACAAAACAGTCGCCACCGTGATTAGCGCAAACATGTTTCACAATCGCCAAACCAAGTCCAGTGCCGCCGGTATCGCGACTTCGAGCAGGGTCTACCCGATAGAAACGTTCAAAAATTCGACTTAATTCAGCTTCTGGAATCCCAGGACCCTGATCAGTTACAGAAATTTCTATGGATTCTTCAACGATACGTGCCCCAATACCAACTTTCGTACCCTTAGGCGAATAGTTGATTGCATTAGATAGTAAATTTCTAATTGCCGTCACAAGTTGGCGTTCGTCACCAAAAATTAAACCGATATCCAGTGACTCTGCTACGGTCAGTTCGATTTGATGTTCACTTGCCACCACTCGGACATCATCAACTGCCGCAGAGATCAGGTTGTGCACCGACACTGGCTCTGAATGTCGCATTGCCGTGTCACCTTGAACACGAGAGAGTTCCACAAGGTCAGCGATCATTTCGATGAGGCGCGCAACCTCTATTTGCATTCTTGATGAAAAGTGTCGAACTTGCTCGATGTCAGTGTCTGCGGACTGCACTGCTTCGGCCAATAAAGCAAGTGCGCCAACTGGGGTTTTTAACTCATGAGAAACGTTGGCCACAAAGTCACGTCGCACTTCGTTTAGCCGGCGTTCTTCACTTAGGTCTTGAGCAATAAGCAAACTTAATTCTTCATCAAGCGGTGAAAGCTGCAAGCGCGCTTCCCAACCGCCGAGTCCATTTGCTGATTGACCTATGGTTGTCTCACGACTCAGCGATTTACCCAATCGGTTTACTTCACGATTGAGAGCGCGTAATTCAATTGGACCTAGTCGATCTCCGATGACCAATCCCATAGCAACGCAATTGGAACTGCTTGCTAAAACGCGGTCCTGGGAATCGACAACTGCAGCGGCATCTGGCAGAACGTCAAGGATTTCGCGAAGCGCTGCGACCCGATCGATGGGTGGGGCTAACTTACCTTGTTCGATATTTTTCTTTAACTTCATATTTTGGTTTATCGCTATTGCGGTAACCAATAACAAAGCCGTGCCTAGTAGAAAGAACGCGGTTTGTTCCACACGACAAGAATAGATTCAATTAAGTGTCTGCACCTAATGCGCTAGCCGCGCTTAACTAATAATTTACATTTAGTATCCATGTTGTTAGACCGCAGTTCGTTGTGCGTTTCCCAATTCAAATCCTTCGTTAATGAAATCCCAACAGTGTCAAAACAAAGGACTAGAATGTCAGAATGCCTCATGACAATGAAATACGACTACAAGAATTAAACAACACCCTCGTAAAGATGTCGGAATTGGTAGGCACGGCCATCTCACTGGCAACTCGAGCCCTTTTAGAAGATGATCTTGCCTTGGCTGAGCAGGTCATGTCTGGTGATGCACAATTAAATGGCTTAAACGCAGATGTTGAAAGCCTTTGCTTCAAAATCAGCACATTACAAGCCCCAATTGCCCGCGATCTGCGCATGGTTATTGGCGCAATCCGGATGGCTTCCTCTTTAGAGCGGATGGGAGACCTCGCAGTGCACATTGCTAAGCAAGTGCGTCTGCGTTACCCAAATCCATCAATACCAAGAGGCTTAATTGAGATATTTGCTGAAATGGGTCAAGCAGCCAACAAAATTGTTGAAGAAATTGGCCAGGTAATTGCTACCGGTGACCCTGTTTTAGCCAACAGAATCGCCCAACACGATGATGTGCTTGATCGACTACACCGCGAACTTTTCACAGCAGTTTTAGCCCCGACGTGGGCGCATGGGGTTGAAGCCGCCATCGATGTAACCCTGCTGTCTCGTTACTTTGAACGCTTTGGTGATCATGCGGTAACCGTTGCCAAGCGCATTACACATATTGCAGTGGGACCAACTTTCGCAGAATAACAGCAATCTTCTTAAATTGACCTTTGCAAGTGACGCCTCAACTATCGTCGAGACAAAAGATTGGCTATGTTGAGATTGATTAATCATGAATAACACACCTGGCCAATTGCATCGCATAGCGATTCTCTCTGTCCACACATCTCCATTGCACCAACCTGGAACAGGTGATGCAGGTGGCATGAATGTCTACATTGCAGAAACAGCCAAATGTATCGCCCAGCAGGGAATAGAAGTTGAAATCTTTACCAGGGCTACCGGGACCAATGATCGTGAAGTAACCGAACTTGCTCCTGGTGTTCTGGTTAGACATATTCCGGCGGGACCATTTGAAGGCTTACGAAAAGAAGAGTTGCCCGCCCAACTTTGTGCAGTCACTGCTGGAGTTCTGCGTGCTGAAGCAGCAAAGCAAGAGGGTTTTTACGACCTCATTCACAGTCACTACTGGCTCTCAGGCCAAGTCGGCTGGATTGCCCAAGAGCGTTGGCATGTGCCGCTAGTCCACACCATGCACACGATGGCTCGAGTTAAGAATTTGCAGTTAGCTGGAACTGACGCTCCTGAACCTGCAATTCGGGAAATTGGCGAAGAACAAGTTGTCAGTGCAGCCGATCGACTCGTCGCCAATACTCAAACTGAAGCCGATGAATTGATTGAACTGTATGGCGCCGATCCAGCACGTGTACGTGTTGTTCATCCTGGCGTTGATTTAGCGGAATTTCTACCAGGTGACATGCAACAAGTGAGATCTGAACTTGGTATCGCACCAAATGCCATAGTTTTGCTTTTTGTTGGTCGCATTCAACCGCTAAAGGCGCCTGACATACTTCTAAAAGCCACCGCCCAATTATTAAAAAGTCATCCTGAAATTCGCGAGCGACTAGTTGTGGCAATCTGTGGCGGCCCATCAGGAACGGGTCTTGCCGAGCCGGACTCCTTGATTAATTTGGCGAACGAACTTGGTATTCGTGATGTGGTTAGATTTGAGCCACCCACTAATCGAGCAACCCTAGTCAAGTGGTTTCAAGCAGCCACAGTATGTGTTGTACCTTCCTACAGTGAATCTTTTGGCCTCGTAGCAATCGAGGCGCAGGCTTGTGGAACTCCGGTTATTGCAGCTGATGTTGGTGGATTACCTACGGCTGTTGCACATGGCAAAAGTGGCTTACTTATTCAAGGGCACAATCCCGAAGATTGGGCAAAGGAAATTTTGCGCGTTGTCTTAGACGATGAATTGCGATTGCGCCTGAGCACCGGAGCGACTGAACACTCTGCACAATTTAGTTGGGATAAGACAGCCGATGAACTTATTGAGGTATACAAAGAGGCCGTGCTCTCCGCCAAACAACGAGTTTGGTAAGCATTCAGGCAGGCTCATGCGTTCATTCGCAAACACATCAGGCACAATTGAGTCATGACTAATTACACATTGATTTTGGTCCGACATGGCGAAAGTGTCTGGAATGAGAAGAACCTATTTACTGGTTGGGTTGATGTCGACCTGAACGAAAAGGGTTTAGGTGAGGCAAAGCGCGCAGGCGAATTGCTGAAAGAAAATGACGTATTGCCCGATGTTTTACACACTTCACTTTTGCGCAGAGCAATCAAGACGGCCAACATAGCCCTTGATGTCGCCGATCGTCATTGGATACCGGTTACTAGGTCCTGGCGCTTGAATGAACGTCACTATGGAGCCCTACAGGGTAAGGATAAGGCGCAAACGTTGGCTGAATATGGCGAAGAGCAGTTCATGCTTTGGCGTCGCTCTTATGACGTTCCACCACCGGCGATAGCCAGTGATGATGAATTCGCCCAGACAAACGACCCTCGTTACGCAAATATTCCTGCCGGTGAACGCCCGGCAACTGAGTGTCTTGCTGATGTGGTTACCCGCATGCTCCCCTATTGGGAATCCAACATTGTTCCTGATCTAAAAGCAGGTAAGACCGTAATGGTTGCGGCTCATGGCAATTCTCTTCGCGCATTGGTTAAGCATCTTGATGGCATTAGTGACGCTGACATCGCAGGTTTGAACATCCCAACTGGGATTCCACTTGTTTATACTTTGGATGAATCATTCAAGCCGGTAATTGCCGGGGGCACCTACCTTGATCCAGCTGCTGCGATTGCTGCTGCTGCTGCCGTGGCTAACCAAGGCAAGAAATAGTTCGCTAGCCAATATCTTTTTGAGCTATTTGTAGTTTGGGGCGAAGATCCAGTAAATACATGATGCAAGTAAATACCCCAACAAAACCAGCGATGCCCTGTATCGCAGCTGCATAAATACAGGCACATGCTGTGAATATCCAGACATTACGGCTGCCTCGGCCAACCACATCAAAAGGCGCCTTACGCCGACGAAGAACATCAAATAGTGACAGTAATGCCAGAACAAAACCAATAACTTGGAAGGCGTTACCTAAGGTGCCCTGAATCACTTGTTTACTCCCTTTGCGCTCTTGCTATCTCAACAATTCTAGGACAAAAGCAAAGACCCTGACCCTGCCGAAGCAGGATCAGGGTCTTTGTCTTAGTTAGTTGACTAGCTTGCAGATAGTGCAGTTACAGCAGTTGGTCCTGCTTGTACTACTACCTTGATTGTGTGCCAGCCAGCACCAGCCGTGAATGCTGCATTAGTTGACAATGCAGTTGGGTTGGTGCGAGTGGTGCTAGTTCCACCAGCGCTGATTGCAGTAAGTCCACTCAGGGTGTAAGTACCTGAAGTGAAAGTCTTGCCAGTCGTTGGGTAGGACTGGTAAGCAGCCTTGGCAGCAGTCTTGATCGAGCCGTTGGTGTTAAGCACTGCAGGTACAAGTGCGTTGTTGATAACAGCATTCGGGTTGTAGACCTGAATACCATCAATGTAAACATAAGCGCCACCAGTTAGGGTGATTGAGATGTTATTACCCTTAACTGTGTAGTACTTTGCCTTTGCGGTTACTGTCTCAGCGTTGTTAGCCCAAGCGTTCTTGTAACTTACACCAGCGCCTAGATCAGCAAGTGTAGTTGCCTTGGTTGTGAATGCAGCTGAAGTATTACCAGCAAGATCTGTACCGGCAGCAGTAGCAGCAGTGAATACGACGGAGTTAGCTTCAACAGTTGAGGTAACGTTTACCGTCAACACTGACTGCGCTTGATGCTGATCAGTAGCATTCGATGCAGAATCACAGTTAGCAACTACTAGACCGCGTTGGTTGTAGCAAGTAACTGTTACTGGAAGTGCTCCATTAACAGCTGACTTGAATACGCCACTGGTAGCAGTTGTGTTAGTTACAACTGAACCCTGCGCAGTGAAGTTTGCGACATTGATGCCACGAACTGGTTCACTGAACCTGAAGGTTGCAGATGCTTTACCTGTGTAAGTTGCGCCAGTATCAACACCAACGGAAGGTGCAGTCACATCGGCTGTTGGATTACCAGACTTCGTTACACGGCAGTATGAAGTTCCAGCGACTACGCCAGTTGTGCCTAGAGCAAGTGGAACGAAACCTTCGGCCAAAATGGCTTCTTCAATTAGGGTCCGGTAGGTTTTGCCTGATAGACGATCCGTGATTGCTCCGATTGTTGATGAGCAAAGGAAACCAGCAGGTCCAACGTACTTTTCAGTTTCTGCAGATGGGAAACGAGTTACGTTGTACACCGTGCGTGCTAGTGGGAACGCACCAGTGCTTGCAATTAGCGACGCGTTTGTAGGAGCGATGCCATCGATTTTACCTAGTGAATCTGCTGCAAGTGGGTACCTGGAGGAGACTGCATTACCAAAGTAAGAATCTGGTGAGCCAGTGATACGAGCAGCTTGCTTGTAACGGCCGTAGGACGTGAAGTAGATAGCATCTACTTCGTTGCCAGCATCGAAGATTGCGATTGGAGCATTTTCAAGAACAGTTGTAAGAGCATCTGACTTGGTGGTACCAATTTGAGCCTTCCAGTAATCAACCGTACCTGAACCAGCCTGTGCGCCGTATACCTTGATTAGGTTTTCAGCAAGATCAGTAACGAAGTTTCCTTCTGCATCCTTAGCCTTGCCATTTAGGTCACTCCACTTTGTGTAAGTACCGTTGTAGATTTTGGTCAAGTCAGCCTTTGCAATGTCTGCGACCTTGGCTGAAGTTGTTGCGTTACCAAGACGATCCTTGGTTGCGTGGTACCAGGACACTGCATCTTTTGCGTAACCAACATAAGTTAGGTCTGAACATGCAGTGGATGAGGAAGATGAGGAACGAGCAAAGTTAACATTGCGAACGTTGGCCTTACCTTGGAAGCAAAGTTCCTTAACGCCGTTACCTGAACCGACTGGGAAACGCTGCATAATGGTGCTGTGACCATCATTTACCCAAGGGTAAGTGACCTTGTCGGTGCCATTGCCTGAAGCTAAATCGCTGGTTGAGCACGAGCCATCAAATGGCTGAGTTTCGCTAGTGTACCAAATAGTTGCACAACCATTTGCACCGGAGTAAACCTTGTCGAGTGCTTTCATCATGTCGTAAGTAGTGTCCGAGCCTGATCCAACAAGAACTGCGTCTGTTATGGATGGCGGAGTAGTAGCGGCGGATGACGGTAGTGACGTGGCAACTAACCCGCCAGCAACAATAAACCCAGCAACAAGCGCCTTGGCTGCTTTGCTGAACTTGACTGCATTCTGCATATTTTCCTCATTCTCAAGAGTTGTCAGGACCATTCCCAACATGTCTATTAGAGCGTCTGAGGGCAAAATTGGAGTGCAGAATAGTTAACATCAAGTGAAATAGTTGGTTAACAATTGGGTGCACAAAAAGCTGTGTTTTGCGCTAAATAGTGGCGGGGAGTAGCCCGTCAATCGCCAAGGTCAGCGCGGCAATTAGGGCTAGCCCCACCGGGACCAGCAGAACCCAACGAACTCTGGAATTAAAGGTTTGTTTTGCCCATACAGATCCCTTAACCAGAGCAAACAGACCTAGTCCTAAAAGGATTAAAGTTGGCCAACCCGAATGTGCAGGCGTTATGGGTGAGTTTTTTGGGGTGCCAACATACGGTTTACCTTCGAGTTGGGCATAGACCACCATTGAGCCCGTACTCAAAATCGGCGGATTGGAACTCACTAAAGCAAGTCTGTTGCTAGGTAGTTCCTCGATGACAGCAGGAGTTGCAATAACTTTATAAGTCGATTGACCTTCAACTGTGACAACTTGAACGAGGTCACCGGGCACGAGTCTGTTGAGTTTGTAAAAAGGTGCGCCAAATGTGCTACGACGTCCAACTATTGTCGCTTCCCCCATTTGGCCTGGCAATGAAGTACCAGGCACATGGCCGGGACCAGTCTGAGTTACCGAACTTTGATTGCCCTCTGCGACAACCTGGGAAATTCCTAGTTTAGGAATTGAGAGAACTGCTACTGCCGAACCTATCGCCGGTGCGGTATCTGGCAGTGGCGACAAACCAGCTTGCCCAAATGCAGAGGCGGCTGTATCCAGAGTTGTCGAGAATTGAGTTAATAGTTGGTCTTGGGCGCGTTTTTGAAGTAAGACGCTTCCGAGCAATTCAACAAATAAGGTCAGCACAATGACTGCCCCAACAATCAGCACCGTAATCGAGCGTTTACGGGCGACGATCTGCGTTGGATCTTGTAGGTGTTCGCTTGATTCATCAATTGCCTGGTCGAGATTCAAACTACTCATTGTGCGCTCTTACTCCATAAAAGATTCCAAAGACCAGCGGCGCTCAAGCCGATTCCAATCAAAACCAAGGCTGGGAAAGTGGCCCCTGGAAGCGCGGATTTGGAGCTTGCTGCCATTGCAAAAATTGAGGTGGAAGGAACTGTTTCTCCCGACCCTTGGCCACTATCTACCGGTATAACCGAGTCGATTGTGTCATCCACGGTAAAGCCTGGGTCAATGAAATCAGTGCCCGAATCATCAGGACCGAAACCTGAATCAATTCCAGAATAATCAATTTCGGAATCAATTCCTGAATCTACTCCCGAATCAATGCCGGAATCTTCAGTTTCAGAGGGAGTTGGTGTTGGACTCGGCGACTCAGTAGGCGTGGCCGCCACTTTGATTCCATCAGCCGCTGCGATTAGCCGAGAACGCTGGGAATCAGTTAGTGGAATATAGCCCGCAAGAGTATCCGTCTTTGCTTTATCGCTAGCCAAGAACGTGAGCCAAGCTTTTAGTGCTGCCACGGCCTGTTCAGAAGGCAACTCAGTCGGTATCTGGGCATAGGCGGTAAAAACCATTGGATAAGCATAAGGATCACTCGGAGAAGTGTCTGCTACGGCCGTGCCATTAGAATCAGATTTCATGGTTTCTAAACCGCGAGTAATGGAATCTTCGGTAGCAGCAACAAATGCTGTACCCTGGGCATTTTCAATCGCCACTGTCGGCAGGCTGTAGTACTGAGCAGTAGCAGCATCTACTACCGCAAGCATGCCAGATTGACCAACTGGATCTTCGAAATTTTTGATGGCTAAAGCCACTGCGTCTGCATTTGACTTCAAATCATTAGCCCCAGGAGCTGCAGGAAAGTACTCGGTGGGCTCGGTGAAGTCAAATGGTGACTGAGCCTGTGCCATTGCATCTGGGGCACGCTCTAACATAAATCTGGTCAACAACAGGTTAAGTGCTGAAGAATCCGCTCGACCTGTAACCAAAATGTTTGAAGGCAACACGTGTGTGCTGTTGAGGGCAGCGATTTGACGGGACTTCAAATCCGTGACATTCGTACCGGTCCAGTTCAAAGTTTGCCCAGTTAGAGCCCACGTCAACATGTTTGGCGTCAATTTCAAGTCTGTGATTCGTTGACCAGTTGCCGCATCTCGCATTGCGTAGGCAATGACCAAAGCGGAGTTTGTCGCTGGAGCAAACACATGTGCACGTGGCTGCTTAGTCATCGGACACACTGCGCCCGGCTCACCAGCTACTTCGGTGACTGCAAAATCACCAAGGCCACAGAGAAAATCTTGGCGACCCATGGTGTCGCCTTTTGTACGGATGTAGTCGATGGTGACTCGATCTGGGTCCTGGCAAACTGCAGTTTGCCAATCGGGTAGGGCGACCAAAACTCCACCGGTCCCACCGCCAGTAATTACGTGCTGGCCAGATTCAGGGCAAGTGGATGCTTCCGGGGCAAAGTCCAATGTAGTACTCAAGCCACTATCTGGGATCTCATAATCTGAATCAGTTGAAATTACGATCTTGCAGTCGTAACCAATTCCACAGCGTAGGCCTGGAGCCCGAGGAATTCCGTGACCCGTACCTTCGGTAACACTGACGGGGAACAATGAAATACCGCCACCCGAACTATCTGAAGTTTCCACTTGCAGCGGACTACATTTCGATTCACTTGGCGCCGAGACTGCACACTGCCGTAAATAAACCGGAGCGCCTGGAACATAGCCTGACCAAGTAACCCTGACAATCTGGCCATCACGAAGACGATCGGCTGGGGAGACAACAAAATTGGGTGCTCCACTGGCCTGACTTGGCGCAGATGCTAGGACAAGCCCCGCAAAAAGCGATATCGCAAGACCGGCGAGTACGGTCAAACTTGCCGAGCGCTTCGACCTACTTAAGGAAGCAAAACGAAACAAGACAGACTCCAGTCATCTGAGTTAAATTGCGATACTTAACTGTGACGGTAAAGAGGACACTAAATCAACTTGAGAACCCCTTAGACAGCAAGAATTAACCTGCTGGCTACCTTGAGGCATTGGTGGGTTTTGACTGCATTAATAAGCATGCAAAATAGTAGGGTAGAGAAGTTTAAATAATTGCCCAGAAAATTCCGAAGAGGAGGCGAAATGACGAATGAACCTAGCGACTTAGAGGTTCTAGCAAAGTCATTCGCAAGCGATAAAGCACCGATTTCATTTGGCAGCAACGCTGAGCCATCCCAAGAGGATGAAGCGCGAACAGTCGGGGCTACTCGCACTAGGGCTGATCGCTGGTATCGCGCAGTGACCACAGGCGCGGGATTGCTTACCTTAATCCTTTTGGTGTTCATTGGTACATTCCTTTTTATCCGCTCAAGTGAAGCCCTAGATTTTGCTGGCTGGTCATTCTTTACTAAGACGCAGTGGCAACCCCAAGGAACTCCGCCGCAATTTGGCATTCTCGCAGTGATGTACTGGACAATCATCATCGCTTTTATTTCCCTTCTGATTGCGATCCCACTGGCCATCGCGATAGCCATGTTCCTTACTGATTTCGCACCGAGATCAATTCGCAAACCACTTATGGCACTTGTAGATTTGCTCGCAGCTATCCCCAGCCTTATTTACGGCCTTTGGGGACTATTCGTGTTGCAGCCTCTCCTTGTTCCTTTCGCCGGAGCCGTCTCGCGTACCTTTCCAGGGGTGCCAATATTGCGCGTGGATAGCCCGACATACACAAGTTCCGCATTCGTAGCTGGCGTCATTGTCTCGCTTATGGTTTTGCCGATTACTGCATCTGTCGTTCGCGAAGTTTTTAGTCAGGCTCCTCCCGGTGAACGAGAAGCCGCCCTTGCCTTAGGTTCAACTCGTTGGGACATGATTCGCACCGTTGTTTTGCCATTCGGTCGTGGTGGAATCATCGGTGGATCGATGCTTGGCCTTGGGCGAGCCCTTGGCGAAACTATCGCAGTAGCGCTAATTATCAGCCCAGTTTTCACAATTTCTCCACAGGTTCTAAAAACTGGTGCTAACTCTGTCGCTGCACTCATCGCATTGAAGTTTGGTGAGGCAAGCGGCCTTTCCCTTTCAGCGCTGATGGCAGCTGGTCTAGCCCTTTTCATCCTTACCCTTGCGGTTAACTTCCTGGCTTCAATTGTGGTTTCACGCTCTCGTTCAGGTGCAGGAGTAGACATCTAATGACAACTACACAAGATCTAGCTCCTGCGACATACGAACCACGTCGCACCGGACGAGGATGGCATCAAGATGACATCTCGTTACTTTTAGGTTCGGCAATTTCAGCCGTCGCAATTACCTGGGTAGCGATTGTCCAACTAACAACTATCCGCAACATCGTTGGATTATCCGCCATTTGGTATCTGTTTTTCCTGTTGGTTTATCGCATGGTCACTGACATGCACCAAGGAAAACTCGCGGCACGAGACAAGATGATGTCTGTGTTGATTGCTACCGGCTCATTAATAGTCCTCATGCCTTTGCTTTTCATTATTTCTTATGTTGTTGGCAAGGGTCTTCCTAGTATCAATCGCGAATTCTTCACTCAAGATCTCTCTTCGACTGGAACTTTGGACTTGGGTGGCGGCGCAGCACACGCAATCGTTGGTACTTTGCAGCAGATTGGAATCGCGTCATTGATTTCAGTTCCACTCGGAATGGCCACGGCTGTGTTCTTAAATGAAGTACGAGGACCACTCCGTCGCCCAGTGCGTATCTTCGTTGACGCGATGTCAGGTGTTCCCTCAATCGTTGCCGGACTATTCATTTTTTCCGTTTGGATTATTCAGTTTGGTAATAGTTTCTCTGGGTTTGCTGCTGCTCTTGCAATGTCAGTTTTGATGTTGCCTTCAATCACCCGAACATCCGAGGAAGTTTTACGTCTGGTCCCTGGTGGATTACGTGAAGCATCCCTCGCGCTTGGCTCAACAGAATGGCGCACCACTTGGTCGGTTGTGCTACCTACTGCTCGCGCAGGGCTTGTTACCTCAGTGGTTTTGGGTGTGGCTCGTGCTGTTGGTGAAACTGCGCCGCTGATTATGACTTCTTTCGGCAACTCAGCGATGAATTCCAACCCATTTTCTGGCGCGCAATCGTCTCTTCCACTTTTTGTTTACACCTTGATTAGAAATCCATTCCCAGAACAACAAGCTCGTGCATGGGGTGGCGCATTGGTGCTTATCGTTTTAGTTCTTGTCCTTTTCACAACGGCCCGAATCATCGGTGCGCGTCAACCTGGTGCCCGGAGGTAACGAATGTCAGTTAACACACCATCTTCCCTAGGAAGTGACATGAATATGAATTTGGACTTAGCCGCGGTAGAACGCGGTGGGTTGGTCGCAGAAAATGTGAGTTGCTGGTTTGGTGAGCGCAAGGTGCTTGATCGTGTCTCCCTGAACATGCGCCCGCGCGAGGTTACGGCCCTGATTGGTCCTAGTGGTTGCGGTAAATCAACTTTCCTAAGAACTCTAAATCGCATGCATGAGTTGATTCCAAGTGCATCACTTGCTGGCAAAGTAATGCTCGACGGGCAAGACATTTACGAACCAACTTTGCGCGTTACTGACACTCGCCGACGAATCGGAATGGTTTTTCAAAAACCAAATCCATTCCCTGCTATGAGCATTTACGACAATGTAATTTCTGGCCTAAAACTCTCTGGCATGAAAGTCTCTAATAAGGATGACATCGTTGAGAAGTCTCTGCGTAGTGCCGGATTGTGGGCTGAAGTAGCGAACAGACTAAATGATCCAGGCGGTGGCCTATCAGGTGGTCAGCAGCAACGTCTTTGCATCGCTCGCTCCCTTGCGGTGGAGCCAGAAGTTTTACTAATGGATGAACCATGTAGCGCTCTTGATCCAACATCAACTCGCCGGATTGAAGAGACAATCGTTGAAATCTCCGAGCGAGTAACCATCGTTATTGTTACGCACAACATGCAGCAGGCGCAGCGAGTTTCACACCAATGTGCATTCTTCTTGGCTGCCGAAAATACGCCTGGACACATTGTGGAATCTGGATTAACTGAGCAGGTTTTCGGCAATCCGATAGACCCTCGCACTGAGGATTACGTTAATGGAAGGTTTGGCTAAAGATGAAAAAGTCATTTGCCGTTATTTTAGCAACATTTTTGATTTCGGGCAGTGCGCTAACCGGTGCAGCTGCTGACAGTGCAGTAAGTATTGAAGGCGCTGGGTCAACCTGGAGTCAGATTGCCGTTGATCAATGGCGAGCAGACGTTAAATCTCGCCTTGGTCTAAAAATCAACTACACCGGAACCGGTTCTAGCGCAGGCCGCTCTTTGTACCTTCAGGGCAAAGTAGATTTTGCAGTATCAGAAATTCCATTCATGCCAAATGAAATCAAGATTCTTAAGGCCCAAGGATCTAAGTACCAGTATCTTCCAATCGTTGCTGGTGGTACTGCCTTGATGTACAACTTGAAAGATGTCGCGGGGCGCCAAGTAACAAATCTACGTATTTCACCTGCCACTATGGCTGGAATTTTTACTGGCAAGATCACCAATTGGTCTGACCCGAAGATTGCTGCGGACAATGGTGGCAAGGCATTTCCTTCAAAAACAATCACCCCAGTAGTGCGCTCAGATGGTTCTGGTACTTCAGCCCAGTTCTCGGCTTACCTGCTTTCCGAGCAAAAGAGCCTTTGGGCTTCTTTTGCCAAGGCAAGTGGCTACAACCCTAACGAGCTAACGTCCAACTACCCGATCTTCAAGGGTGCTATCGCCCAAAGTGGTTCAGATGGTGTCGCTAACTTTGTGGCTAATAAGTCAACCGGCGTTGGTTCTATTGGTTATGTGGAAACTGGTTATGCGATTCAGCGTGGATTCCCGGTAGCAGCATTAAAAAATGTCGCAGGGAAGTATGTCCTACCTGAACCCGAGAATGTGGGAGTAGCCCTCCAAAAGGCCACTCTCAACAAAGACCGCACTCAAAATCTCATTGGTGTTTATCGAAACACTGCGCCTACTTCTTACCCATTGTCTTCGTATTCGTACATGATTACTCCGATCTCGGGACTTAATCCAGAACGTGGCGCAGTGCTTTCCCGATTCATGCTTTATTTCGCCTGTGCGGGTCAACAAAAGGCAAGTGTCTTAGGTTATGCACCATTGCCGCCAAACCTGGTGCAGATTGTTTTTGATGCAGTGCGTGATGTGGAAGGAGCTGTTGCAGTTCCAGCTAAGGCCAACAAATCCAACTGTGCTAATCCGACCTTTAGTGGAAGCCTGGAGACTGGTTCTGGAACTGGTTCTGGAACTGGTTCTGGAACTGATTCAGGAACTGGAACTGGCTCTGGTTCGGGTACTGGCACTGGTACTGGCACCGGCACCGGCACCGGCACCGGCACCGGCACTGATACCGGAACAGATACTGGTACCGATACCGGCACTGATACTGGTACCGATACCGGCACTGATACTGGTACTGATACCGGCACTGGTACTGATACCGGAACT
>VFKC01000098.1 GCA_009885745.1 Actinomycetota bacterium | reverse complement strand
TAAAATGACTCCCCCAGTCAAAAATTGCGCCGCCTGAGACTTGGGCATCCGAATGCCAATAGGAACAAGGCTTTGAATACCCACCGACAAAACTTTCATAGTGGAATACTTCGCCGATTTCACCTGAGTCAATTAACTGCTTCATAGTTAGGAAATCGAGATCGTAGCGACGGTTTTGATAAACCACCAAAAGAAGGTCGGAATCTTTTGCTAACGCCAGCAATTCATCGCACTGCTCTGTCGTTAATGCCATCGGTTTTTCCAAAACAACATGGATGCCTTGAGAAAGTGCCTGCCTCGCCCAGTCGTAATGACTGTTCGGCGGAGTGGAAACTACGACTAGATCTATCTCATCGCTACTGAGCATTTCGTTTGCATCAGAAAAAGTTTTTGCTTCTGGAGAAATGAGCAGTGCGGCTTCAAGGCGTTCAGTGTTTGTATCACATACAGCAGCCAGAGTCATGCCTGGCGTAGCTAGGACTGCTTTGTTGTGCTCATCCCCAATGGCTCCATAGGCAAGTAATCCAACGCGAACAGTTGATGCAGACAAACTAAAGCTCCTGATAATTTCGTTTACGAGGTCAGCCTACTTGCGACTTGCATGTTGCGCTGGATTTGATATCAATCAGGGTGCACTGGTCTGCTTCTATATGCGGTGTTTACGACAAGAACTTCAAGACCGTCTTCTTCGTTACGACGTTCCTCACCATAGGCCGAATGAGTCTTGTCCGGTTCACACTTGATTTCCTGTGGTGGATTTTGCTGCTCTAACCCCACTGGTATGCCACACTTTGGGCAATCCTTTTCGGTTGAAGGTTCGAATCCTTTCGGGTGTGTAAAGATAGATTAAGTAAAGATCTTTTCACTCATTTTTCAATCAAAAGGTGTCGCAAACCATGCCACTTCAACTGGTCACGGACGGGAACTGCGCCTTCTGCCAAGCATGTGCGCAGTGGCTGCAGCGACACTTTCCTGGTGATTGGGTAAATACTCCAAATCAATCCATCGATTTGAAACTCATCGGAATTAGCGAAGATCAGGCAAACTCAAAAGTTTGGTACATAACTGGTAGCGGTGAAGATCTCAACCGATATTGCGGATCACAAGCCGTGGCAAAACTTTTACTCGACCAGCCAAAAAGGTGGATCAAACCTTTGGCGTTCTTAGCCTTTGTCCCGATTACGAAACAGATTGCGCAATTACTTTATTTTTTGATTTCTAAAAACCGAAAAAATCTCGGAACTTGCGAAACCGGGTGAAGTAGCAGGGCTGCGGCCAATCCCCAAGCGAGGCTGGCCACACAGTTGCTGATGTGGCCAGAATCACAGTCGCGCTGGCAGATCATCGCGAAATTAATTATTTGGTTTCAATGAGTTGGAGTGCTGGTGACCAACACGTCCCGGTAACTTTGGCGCTGCTATCCGAGCCTTGCATAGCGAAAATGTATCTTGCCGCCGTTGGTATTCATGGTCAATACGACCTGGACCTCTTGTCGGGAATAAGGGGAAATCCGCATGATAAGCAATCACATTTCGTAATCCAGCGGACTTCAACGCAAAGAGCCAGTAATCCAGGCTTTCGCTGCCCCAGCACGATTGCGTAAATATTCAAACCGAGCACCGATTACCAATAACAGCAGGCCGGATAGTGTGAATGCAATCCAAGGTTGTACAGCGTTGAACAGTGAAGTAACTGGGTTACGTGCCAAGATCACGACAGCAATCAATCCGACCGTAAGCATTCCTACGTAACGCAGACGAGCACCAACAATTAAAAGTAAAATTGCTGCGACAAGCGAGGCATTAAAACGCATGGAGTAATTTAAAGATTCAGTTGCTCGCAAAGCAGACGGAACAAGTGCAACACCACAACTTGGTGCAAGCCAAAGTAGTGAAGAAAGTTTCGAATCAATTCGCCGAGCACACAACCCGCTGCCTAAAAATACAACTGCGATTGGCAATGTGAATGATTCAAGTTTGGTGATGTCCAAATAAGCATTTGTGAATATAATCGCAAGCGCCAGAAATCCGGAGCCAAATGCAACGTATTCACTGCGCTTGGCGAGCCAGGCGTGGACTATAACAACTAGACCAGTTAGCGCGCTAAGTCCGACAGCATACAGTCTAAGTTCATCTGGCGAATTAACCGTGAAACCGAATGCTAGCCAAGCGCCACTAGTTGCGCTGATGAGCAGTGCAGTCGGAAATTTGGATTCCTTACCAACTCGTAGCGATAGCAAACTAAATACAACTGGGAATGCTACCCTTCCTGCAATTGGCAAACCCGAGAAGTCTGCGCTTAGCACTACCGCGCCCGCAAGAAGTGGCGCTGAAATTGCCCGAAGTTTTGGCCGTGAAAATGCGAATGCCGCAAGTAAGACCAGGTGCAAAGCCCAAGCAAGCGCGACTTGATCGTCCACCTGAGACGCCCAGATAACAAAACCGAAAGTAAAAATCGAGAAAGTTACTAGTGCAAGTGTGCGCGCGAGACCAAAGAACACTCGCTGAACCGCGACACCGTTTTCAACCAACAGCAGGATAGACAGCGTTAAGGGCAGGGCTAGCGCAGCTAGGTGGAAACTAGCCACTTCACTTGAGTTAGTGATATTGAGTTCAATACATATCAGAGTCAACCCAACTGAAACTGGAATAGCCACTTGGCCAAGTACTTGCCAAACTGCATTCGCAAACCGCTTGCCCAGAAAATTGAAAACAACTGCAGTGATTATTGCAAGCAAAGTCGGGATCATTAGGGTCGTAATCACCCGACTCGTTGGATTCCAATCCGTATAAACGAGATGAATTACCCAGCCAACATCAATTAGCCACGACCCAACAGTCAGCGCAGATAATGCAGTGGCAGTTGACTCAATCCGAGTAGATAACCGATTTGCCAATACTGCAAGCAACACTGTGATCGCAGTCAAAACTGCGCCTTGACCCAATGTGCCCAAGTAGTTCCACATAATTCCAACGAATGCTGCCAAGCCAGCAAAGAGCAGGACTGATCCACCACCGACTAAATATTGATACGCACCGACCGGCTTTTGTGGTGAATTTTGTTGATTATTGATTGCTGATTCTTCCGGACGTAGCCCACGAGTTATCGCATCTTCAAGTTCAGCTAAACGGGCCTGCCATTTTGGCATACCGATTCGTAAGTAATTTGCCTCAATTACATACGGAGCAAAAGCGGTAAACCCACAGGCACAGGAAACGTCGCTCTGGTTTGCAAGCGCAGTAAGTACTAGTCCACAACGCGGGCAAAGAATTGGATTTTCATAATCGAGATTTGTCTCAGACACCAGGACCTCCCTTGCGATCACGCATGCTCACCACATGGTGAGTGCAGTGAGCATCACTATGACCAGTTTATGTCTAGTTTTTGGCTAGTTTTTGGCTTTGGGTAGAAATGACAGCAAGTAATTAATACACAACATGCGCTTACATTGCTTCAATTGTCGCAATGTCATTAGATTGCCAAGCTATTAGTTCTAACACTGGAGCCGTGCTCAGGGAGATGCTATGGACTGAACTACAAATCGCTGACTACTTGAACTTTCGCCAGGATGAGAAACTCTTAACCGATCCGG
>VFKC01000087.1 GCA_009885745.1 Actinomycetota bacterium | reverse complement strand
TGGCTGCGGCAACGTCCCAAGGCTTAGGTAAGTTACCGCCACTTCGCGGTCGCACAGTAGTGAATCTTTTTTACGAAGATTCAACTCGCACGCGTATCTCTTTTGAAGCTGCTGCAAAGCGATTAAGCGCCGATGTAATCAACTTTTCGGCAAAAGGATCTAGCGTTTCCAAGGGTGAAAGCCTTAAAGACACGGCCTTGACTCTTGAGGCCATGGGCGCAGATGCAGTTGTCATTCGTCACCCAAGCAGTGGCGCCCCACATCGTTTGGCTAACTCCGGTTGGATCTCTGGGGGCATCGTGAATGCTGGTGACGGTACTCACGAGCATCCGACTCAAGCACTACTTGATGCCTACACTTTGCGCCATCACTTGCGCGAGGGCGAAGGCGATTTGCAGGGATGTAAAGTCACAATCGTCGGTGATGTCCTGCACAGCCGTGTTGCTCGTTCGAATGTAACTTTGCTGCAGACCCTTGGCGCAAAAGTTCGACTTGTTGCACCACCAACTCTTCTACCTTTCGGTGTCGAGTCATGGGGTTGTGAAGTTTCTTACAATCTCGATGATTCTCTGAAAGATGCAGATGCAGTAATGATGCTTAGAGTGCAACGCGAACGAATGAACGCTTCGTTTTTCCCGACGACTCACGAATACAGCCAAAATTTTGGGCTAACTTCCACTCGAGCAAATGCGCTACCAAAGCATGCAATAGTCATGCACCCTGGCCCGATGAATCGCGGAATGGAAATCTCAGCAGATGTTGCTGATTCTGCGCGTTCAGTAATTGTCGAACAGGTTGCCAACGGCGTCAGCGTGCGAATGGCTGTGCTGTATTTAATTCTCGGCGGAACGGAGGTTGGTCAATGACCAACTATGTAATCAAGGGCGCAACAATCTTGGGCGAACAAATTGCTGACATTCAGTTTGCAGATGGGCTCATCACCGCCATTGGACCTGATCTTTCCGGCGATGTGATTATCGATGGTGCAGGATGCGTGGCATTACCCGGACTTGTTGACTTACACACTCACTTGCGCGAACCTGGCCGTGAAGATGCCGAAACTGTCCTTACCGGCAGCCGAGCTGCTGCGATGGGCGGCTTCACTGCCATCCACGCAATGGCCAACACCAATCCAGTTGCTGATACTGCTGGAGTAGTTGAGCAAGTCTGGCGCCTGGGTCAAGATGCTGGTCTAGTTGATGTTCGCCCAGTTGGCGCAGTCACAACTGGCCTTGAAGGCACAGCCCTAGCCGAACTCGGCGCGATGGCACAAAGTGTTGCTGGTGTTCGAGTATTCAGTGACGATGGCAAATGTGTCCATGACCCACTACTAATGCGCAGAGCGTTGGAATATGTAAAGTCTTTTGATGGTGTAGTTGCTCAACACGCACAAGAGCCCCGATTGACTCAAGACGCACAGATGAACGAAGGCATTGTTTCAAGCAAGCTGGGACTTGCTGGCTGGCCAGCAGTTGCCGAAGAAGCGATCATCGCGCGTGATGTTTTGTTAGCCGAGCATGTTGATTCCAGACTGCATGTTTGCCACCTTTCAACTGCTGGAAGTGTTGACATCATTCGTTGGGCAAAGGCGCGTGGCATCAAGGT
>VFKC01000077.1 GCA_009885745.1 Actinomycetota bacterium | reverse complement strand
TGCCAGGAAGCGCAACTACGACAAGGTCGCCTTCAGCAAAATTGCGCGCACCACAAACGATTCCACGGATTCCCGGGGTCTCCGCATTTCCATGTGCCGCGCCGACTTCAACTTGGCACCAGCGAATTGGCTTTTTTAAGTCAGGAAGTTCTTCGATGCTGATGACTCGTCCGACGACAAGTGGCCCTTGAACATCGCCGACTGATTCAACGCCTTCGACTTCAAAACCGACTTTTAATAAAAGTTCAGCGACATCTCGACCAGTTGCATCAGCAGGGATTTCGACAAAATCGCGTAACCAGGAAACAGGAGCTTTCATTACACACCTAACCCAAATGCGCGGGTGAATCGAATGTCGCCCTCGACCATGTCTCGCATGTCGGTAATCCCATGACGGAACATGAGTGTTCGCTCAAGGCCCATGCCAAAAGCAAAGCCGGTGTATTCATCAGGATCAATTCCGCAGGCAACTAGAACCTTAGGGTTCACCATTCCGCAGCCACCCCATTCAATCCAGCCTTCACTGCGACAGGTGCGGCAAGCGGCTTCGGGATTATCGATTGATGCTCCACGACAAACGAAACACTGCAAATCAACTTCGGCAGATGGTTCGGTGAACGGGAAATACGAAGGACGTAAACGAGTCACGATCCCTTCGCCAAACATCGATTGAGCAAAGTGATCTAGTGTGCCTTTAAGGTCGGCCAAAGTAATGCCACGGTCAATAACGAGTGCCTCAACCTGATGGAATACCGGAGAGTGTGTTGCATCAAGTTCGTCAGTGCGAAAAACACGGCCAGGACAAACCACATAGATTGGCAAATCACGCTTAAGCATTGAACGAATTTGCACCGGAGAAGTATGCGTACGAAGCACAATGCCTGAATCTTCGTTGCCGGCAAAGAATGTGTCTTGCATAGTGCGGGCCGGATGATCAGGGGCGATGTTTAATGCATCGAAGTTAAACCATTCGGCTTCAATTTCTGGACCTTCAGCAAGTTCGTAACCAAGTGCTAGGAAAACATCTGCGATTTGTTCTTGAATAGTCGTCAACGGATGGCGTGCACCTTGGGCCACTGTGGCAGCAGCCATAGTGACATCAACAGTTTCCTCAACGAGTAGCAATTGGTCGCGCAAGACTTCAAGTTCAAGTGTTCTGGCTTCAAGGCTTTGGTTTACTTTGCCACGGGCTTGGCCAATTCGTTTACCAGCTTCGGCTTTAGCAGCCGGCGGCAAGGCGCCAATCTCACGATTTGCTAAGGCTAAAGGCGAGCGATCGCCAGTATGGGCAAGGCGAACTTCTTTTAATTCATCAAGGGAATTCGCCCCGGCAATCGCCGCAATTGCATCAGTTACGTTTTCATCAATGTTCTCTTGCGACAAAGTGCTCACCTCAACAGGGTCAAACGACTTATTGGGTGCGGACACCTGAGAACTCCTTGATTAATGGGCAGAACGTGTCTTTATTCTATCGGGGCAAGTCACTTGCTTTGGCTATTGATTAGCCGTGACTTACTCAACAGGCAAGAGAACTAATCAGCTCGTTGAGCTTGCGCGCTGGCATAAAGACAAACAGCAGATGCGGTTGCAAGATTCAGCGACTCGGCCTGACCATAAATTGGAATGCTAACAACCTGATCGACCGCGCTGAGAATCTCTGGCGGAATCCCCCAGGCTTCGTTACCAAAGACCCATAGTGTCGGCTTGGCTAACTCGACACCTGAATACAGCGCAACACCGGTGCCATCTGCAGCAAGAACTTGCATACCCAGAGCGCGTGCTTGGGCAATCGTGTCCAAGATTGGCTGGTCGGTCGCAATTGGCAAATGAAAAATCGAACCAACTGATGCGCGCACAACTTTTGGATTGAAAAGGTCAACTGAATCATCAGACATGATCACGCCATCCGCGCCAGCAGCATCGGCAACTCGAATAACTGAGCCAGCATTTCCAGGATCACGGACCGCGGCAAGTGCAACGACTAACTTGGAATCAGCGTTCAACGTTTCGCTTGGAGAGTTTTGCCACATCGATGCCATCGCGGTCATACCTTGTGGACTTACTGTGCTGCTGAACTCGCCAATAACTGTTGGCGTGGCAACTGTGACTGTGCCATGAAATTTTTCAACGAGTTCGACAATTTGCGGGTAACGCTCAAAAGATTCGGGGGTGACGAATAACTCTTTGATGCGTCCGGCTGCTGCGGCTTCTCGACATGCTTGCGGACCTTCGGCTAAAAACAGACCATCGGCCTGACGTAGTCCACGCTTTAAAAGACGACGTGCGCGCACCACTTTGGGTGCGCGCACGTTCGTTAGTACAGATTCAGATTGCATACTTAATCGCGATTAAGCAGAAGCCTCAACTGGAGCATTGACATCAGCCGGAAGTGCTGCTGCTGCTTTTGAAACCAAGTCAGCAAATACTGCTGGTTCATTAACAGCAAGCTCAGCAAGCATGCGACGGTCAACTTCAATTTCAGCAAGCTTTAGGCCCTGAATTAGACGGTTGTAAGTCATGCCATTAGCGCGGGCTGCAGCGTTGATGCGCTGAATCCAAAGCTTGCGGAAGTCGCCCTTGCGGGTACGACGATCGTTGTAGGCATAAACCATCGAGTGAGTAACTTGCTCTTTGGCCTTGCGGTACAAGCGTGAACGTTGTCCACGGTAACCACTGGCTTGCTCAAGTACTTCACGACGCTTCTTGGCCGCATTGACGGCTCTTTTTACACGTGCCATAACATTTTCTCCTTATCCAAACGACTCGAATGCCTAGCGGCCGAGTAGCTTGTTGGCTTTCTTTGAATCGGCTGGGGACAGCACCTGGTCAACGGAAAGTCGACGAGTACGGCGACTGGACTTACTCTCGAGAAGGTGGCGCTTGTTAGCACGTTCCTTCATTAGTTTGCCCGTGCCAGTGACCCGGAATCGCTTCTTGGCACCACTATGGGTTTTTTGCTTTGGCATTTTGTCTCCTGCCCTTTTTCTGCCCATCCATTTCGGATAAGCAATCTGTCACTCGTTCATTTTTGAACGAGAAATCTTTTTTCTTACTCGGCTACCGGGGTAGCCGCTTTCTTAGCCGCTGTCTTCTTGGCTGGCGCTTTCTTGACTGGCGCTTCCTTAGCTGCTTCGTCCTTTGGTGCTTCTTCCTTTGGTGCTACAGCCTTTTTGGCTGGCGCTTTCTTGGCCGCCGCCTTCTTGACTGGAGCCTCAACCACAAGAGTTTCGACTACCGGAGTCTCGACTACCGGAGTCTCAACCACTGGAGTCTCAACCACTGGAGCCTCAACCACTGGCGCTTCGACTACTGGAGCTGAAACTAGAGGTTCCTCAACAACAAGCGCCGGCCTTGCTGGCTTTACCGACTTCTCAGAAGTCTTGCGCCGAGCGGGACCAAGCACCATGGTCATGTTGCGACCATCTTGCAAAGGAGCCGATTCGATAATTGCAATTTCACCAATATCTTGAGCCAGACGCTGTAAAAGTTTGTAGCCAAGTTCTGGTCGCGACTGCTCGCGGCCACGAAACATGATTGTGATTTTTACTTTGTCACCCTGCTTCAAGAAACGCTCAACGTGACCTTTTTTGGTCTCGTAGTCATGCTGATCAATCTTTGGACGTAACTTCATTTCCTTGATGACAGTGTTGACTTGGTTTTTGCGAGTCTCACGCGCTTTAACTGCGGCTTCATACTTGAACTTGCCGTAGTCCATGATTTTGCAAACTGGAGGTTTGGAATCAGGGGCAACTTCTACAAGATCAAGATCTGCGTCCATAGCTAGTTTTAGTGCGTCGTCAATGCGAACGATGCCTACCTGCTCACCTGCAGGTCCGACAAGGCGCACTTCGGGTACACGAATACGCTCATTGATGCGGGGCTCGATACTGATATGTCCTCCTGTTGTCGACGGGTACAAGAGGAAAAGCACAACTCTGGCGTGCAAGAATGCACACTCCGGCTAGCCGGAGCTTCCAGACCAACCCGATACCCATAAAGGCAATGCGGGTGGGAACTTGTCCACTTGTGTGATCACCCTGCATTGCGCAGGTTGACCGGTCTTGTGACAGTCTAGTCCAATGAATGCTGATGCCGCCAATTCCGCCGAATCCAATGACCTTGCCGCTAATCAGGTTGAATCAGTCACCGCAGCGCGTGACTTATCAGCCTTAGCAGCCATAGAAATACTTGGGTTACATGCAGTTGACCTACTTACCGCAGCAGCCGTAAAGCTCGGGCAATTTGAAAATACAACAACAGATTTGGCTGAGGCGCGGATTTTAATCAATGCCCTTGCTGGTTTTGTTGATGCAGCAGCCCCAGAACTTGGCCACCATCATGCAGCGCCTATTCGTGACGGTTTACAACAACTGCAGCGCTCATTCAAAGAACAATCAGATTTCCCAGATCTTCCAGGTCAAGGTCCCGGTGAAAAATACACTGGCCCTGTCTATTAATTGGGCAGATTTTCCTAGCAATTGAAAAACCAAAGACTGTGGGTCAGCCTGGTTAATCAGGCTGACCCACAGTCTTAGTAATGCTTGAGGTGAGTTATGGAACTACAACACCCTTACGAATTTTCT
>VFKC01000090.1 GCA_009885745.1 Actinomycetota bacterium | reverse complement strand
CACAGCCGACATCGCTGACGTAGTCATTGAACAAGCTCAGATGCGTAGAGTGTGGCTCGAGATTCCCGAACGTGACCGCGAAGTGTTGCGCCTAGTTGCCTGGGAGGGCTTAACACCACCTGAGGTTGCTGCAGTTCTTGGCATTTCTACCGGTGGCGCAAGTTCAGCGATTTCGCGCGCTCGCAAAAATCTCTCGGCTTGTTTCGCGACATCGAACGATTAATAAGCAGCAAATTCGCAAAGACATGAACCTCTCACCGACCAGGTCTAGCCAAAAAGTGCAGGGAGCGTGGCTTCGCTAGCTTCACGCAGTTCGCCAATAGGCAATACAACTGACTGCGCATAAACGCTATCAATCTGCAAGACCTGATCAAGCGAACCAATTTCATTGGCTAACTGTGAATCAACTACACCGATTCGAGTTGCAGCAAATTCGCGAGCTTCACACATTGCGGTGAATCGCATTTCCTCACTGCGTGCAACTACCACGATTGCTCGAGTTGCTGACTCGCTCCAAAGGAAAACAAATGGATCAATGCCATCTGGAATCCAAGTGCGAGCACCAATGTTTGATTTCATCGCCATCTCAGCGAGACTTTGCGCAATACCGCCGTCTGAAACATCGTGAGCAGCAGAGAACATGCCATCACGAGATCCAGCAACCAAGATTTCCGCCAGAGTTTTTTCTTTATTTAGATCCAACTCAGGTGGCAGGCCACCAAGGTGATTGTGAATTGCATGAGCCCATTCAGATCCTGCGAACTCATCTTTAGTTTCACCAAGAACATAAATAAGTTCGCCATCTTCTGCCCAAGCCATCGGAGTGCGACGATCAACATCATCGATTACGCCAAGCACACCGACGACAGGCGTTGGATGGATAGCCACATCACCAGTTTGGTTGTAGAAGGAAACGTTTCCACCAGTTACTGGCGTGTTCATCTGCAAACAAGCATCCGCCAAGCCAGTAACAGCTTGTTCAAATTGCCACATAACACTTGGATCTTCCGGAGAGCCAAAGTTTAGGCAGTTTGTCACGGCTAACGGAACAGCGCCTGTGACAGCAACATTTCGATACGACTCGGCGTATGCAAGTTGGGCACCCCGGTAAGGATCAAGAGCGGCAAAGCGAGCATTGCAGTCTGTTGAAACTGCAACTCCGAGCCCTGATTCTTCATCTACGCGAATCATTCCGCTATCTTCAGGCTGAGCAAGAACTGTATTACCCATGACATACCTGTCGTACTGCGATGTAACCCAAGTTT
>VFKC01000100.1 GCA_009885745.1 Actinomycetota bacterium | reverse complement strand
CCCGGTCAGCCAGAGGACCAAGCAAACCTGTAATGGCGCGGAAGTGCTGAGCAGCAAGAACCTCAGTTGGTGCCAACAAAACAGCCTGTCCCCCGGAATCGACCACAGTTAGCATGGCCCGAAGTGCGACAACTGTCTTACCGCTACCAACTTCACCTTGGAGAAGACGATGCATTGGATGTCCAGCTGCCATCTCATCAGCGATAACTTGAGCAACTTCCTGCTGACCTTGAGTCAGAGTGAATGGAAGCCTTTCATCGAAAGCCGAAAGTAAACCGTCTTGGCGCTGCGGTCGTGCAATCGCTGGCCACTGCGCTTCTTCATATCGTTGCTGGGCAAGCACCAATTGCAAGGCAAGAGCTTCGTCCCATTTAAGTCTTTCCTGAGCTTGGGTCAGAGTCTCTTGTGATCTGGGCTCATGTACCTCGCGGATGGCAGTGGCCAAATCCATCAGGTTGCGTTCGACCATTAACTCGGGTGGAAGCGGATCAATGATTTCAGCGAGCGAAGTAAGGGCCAATTTCACACAGCGTTCGATAGTCCAAGTTTGGAGTTTTGCTGTGGCGGGATAAACAGGTAAAAACGCACTTGCATATTCGTCAGGATTAATCTGCGCATTTTCATCAACAAGTTCATATTCTGGATGAGTGAGTTGTCGCTTGCCATTAAATACGCTGACTTGACCAGAAAACATGGCTCGACGACCGATAGCAAGTTCTTTGTCTCGCCAATGCTGATTGAAAAACATCAGGGTTACTTGGCCAGAACCATCACTAATTACAACCTCTTGGCGTGTACCCGGTCGAGATTTGTTTTTAATGCTGGTGAACTTCTTAACCTCTGCTTGCAAGGTAACATGGTCACCAATTTGCAGATCAGACATGTCAGTTAAGGCGCCTCGTTGCTCGTATCGCCTGGGGTAATGTCTGAGTAAATCTGCAACTGTAGTGATTTCAAATTCTTTTTCGAATAATTGAGCAGTCTTGGCTCCCAACAAATCACTGAGTTCTAATTCTGAATCAGGCATTTCTAGTCACGATCATTCAACACCGATGAGATAGGGCCACAGAGATTGTCCCCCAACCACTTGAATTACATCTGCGCCAGGAAATTGTTTTCTGGCCTGATTCAAAAGCTTCTCGTCAGAATCTTCGCTTGCAACGATTGTGATTATGTCGGCACCATCGCCACCAAGATTTGTCATGACGACAAGTGCCATCTGCTCAGGAGAGAGTTCCGCAGAGATAGCCACAACCTGGCCAGCCACAAGGCCTAAAACATCACCACGCACACATGGTCCTGCGGGAGTTGGAACGCTGCGTTGCGCAACTGTCACCGAACCAAATTGCACATCTTTTACAACTCGGGTCATATGTGTAACAGCCGTATCAAGATCATCATTTTCATCAAGCACTGCTAACGCAGCAAGTGACTGGATTATTGAAGCCGTTGGAACCACTTGGGCGTTTATGCCAAGTTTTAGAAGATCGCGCACCGCTTTGTTCGCGCTACCAAAGCAATCAGAATCACTCGGCAAAATAACGACATTCTGAGTGTTTGCCTTTTGGGCTGCTGCCCGAATTTCCCAAGTCGCTGGTTCTGCGCGTGGCATGGCTTGGACTGCAACGGCACCAGCTTGTTCAATGATTTTTACCATCTGCGAACCATGACAAATTACAACGGCTCTAGTTGTTTGCCTCAAATCTTCTGCTTGATGACTAGTTTCGCTCGAGATCAGCGGGGTGACCACAATCCGATAGGGCGAACCCAACTGCATAGCAGCATCGACTGCTTGAGCAGGTTCATCAATGTGTACATGGATGTTGTATGGAGCAAGACTTCCCGAGACCGTGACTGAATCACCAAATTGATTAAGCATCTTTTTAAGTTCGGTGAGCGCCTCGCCTGTTCCATCAAACAAAAACATCACTTCATTGGCCGGGCCATCGTAGGCAAAGGAATCTAAGTCACAAGTTCTAGTTGCAACATCTAACTCCGGCATGGTCACACCGCTGACCTGCTCATAGAGAGAATCATGGAAAAGGCTCAGCACCAAAGCACCTGCATCGACTACGCCAGCGGCCTGAAGTTCAGGCAATTGGTCTGTAGTTAATTGCACAGCATGACGAGCAGCCTGAACCAGAGATTTGGTGTAAGCCAAGACATCATTTTCTACTGCAACTTCAACTAAGGCATCAGCGACCGTGAGAATAGTTCCTTCTTGAGGACTTGAAACCGAGGCTCTGGCCACTTTTGCCGCATTGGCGATTGCACTTTGCCAAATTGATGTGTCCACATTCTCTGCTAGACCATCAGCAATTCCACGCAAATATTCAGAAAGAATAACGCCAGAGTTTCCACGGGCTTGATCTCCACAAACATCAGCAACGAGTTGCGCTAATTCCTGGACACTTAGAGTCGTGCTGTCTAAACCGAGACACCCTTGGACAGTTAGCAACGAGTTAGTTCCAGTATCCCCATCTGGAACTGGGAATACATTGAGATCGTTGATTAGAACTTCATTGGTTCGTAGGTGTCCAACGAAACGCCGCAGTGCCCCTAGGTAAATCTCTGCGTCAATTGTTAGCAAGGGCTTTGAGCGCGATTTGCTAAACATCTGTCAAGGTTACCGCCTCAAATGCAGCAATTTTGGTAAGCCTCATTGTCCCTTGAGAATCCGCATGAATCACCCGAATTGGAGTTTCTGGCCGATCGGCGGTAGTCTGGCAACGCTAAAGAAGCAAATTACCTCAATCTTTCAAGGAGTCAACGTGGCTGCTGTATGTGACGTCTGTGGCAAAGGCCCAGGCTTTGGCCACTCTATTTCGCACTCGCATCGTCGTACGAAGCGCCGCTTCAACCCGAATATCCAGTCTGTGCGCGCAGTTGTGAAGAACACGCCAAAGCGTCTGAATGTTTGTACTTCATGCATCAAGGCTGGAAAAGTCTCCCGCGTCTGAAGTTAAACTATTTTTTCCTAAAGCCCCGACCAATTGGTTGGGGCTTTACTCATTTAATTGGAAGATACGCTGTGCAATTACTTTTAACTCTTGAAATGATCCCAACCGCTGCTGGTATGAGGTAATCCATCCACCAGCACCGCTGGTGACCCTTTGGAAACGCTTCCTACGATTACCCAACCTGCAGGTACATCTAAATCACCTGAAAAAGTTGCAGCAAACGCATGGTCTTCTCCGCCCGTTAAAATCCATTCCAAAGCATCCCCGTTGAAAGCACCGGCTGCTGAACTCAAAGGCTCAGGGATCTCAAACAAACTCGAATCAATATTGACCGCAACATTTGAGGCAGTAGCAATGTGAGTTAGGTCTGCTACCAAGCCATCACTGATGTCAATCATCGAAGTGGCTTTAAGCCCAGCGCGCGCCAATTCATACGGAGGTGTGGGCACTCGGTGCGCGCCAACCAAAACTCTTGGTGAACGAAAGCCTCGGGAAAGCATTAACAGGCCTGCAGCCGAAAATCCCAATTGCCCGGCCACTGCAACAACATCTCCAGCCTTTGCGCCAGAACGCAAAATAGGTTTTGCACTTCCAAGTTCACCGAGCGCACTGACGCTTATTGAGATTGAGTCGGCTCGCACAATGTCGCCACCCACTACAGTTACCCCAACGCTTGATGCTTCTTCACGCAGTCCATCGGCGAACTCTAGAACCCACGCAACGGTCGTCTGTCCAGGTACTGCTAATCCAACTAACAGTGCGGTTGGTGATGCACCCATCGCAAAAATGTCAGCTAAGTTTGCTGCTGCCGCTTTACGACCTATGTCATTTGCCGAAGACCAATCAAGACGAAAATGCACACCTTGAGTAAACATGTCAAGACATGCAACAACTTGGCCGCCTTGGGCCGAAACTACAGCTGAGTCATCGCCTATTCCAACTGCGACTTGAGCAACTGCTGGATCGCGAAGGCGCTCGGAGATCAGGGCGATTAATTCAAACTCGCCAATTTCAGCGACTGTCTGTCGCAAGTTCATCGCCATTAAATAAATCTCAACATTTACTAACGAAGTCCTACGCCTCGACGAAGAGCATCTTGAATAAGCGTGTCGATTAGTTCTGGATATTCCAATCCGCTTTGAGCCCACATTCGCGGGAACATGGAGATTGGGGTAAATCCAGGCATAGTGTTTATTTCATTTATCAATACGTTTTCGCCAGAAATAAAGACATCAACTCGCGCTAGGCCTTCTCCCCCGATTGCATCAAAGGCTTGAATTGCAACTTGCTGAACTTTCTCGCTCAAGTGAGCGGGTAAGTCTGCGGGAACAACTAGATCAACTGAATCATCAAGGTATTTTGCTTCAAAATCATAAAATTCGTGGCCTTCGCGAACTATGATTTCAGCACAGACACTTGCTTTAGTTCCAGTGGCACTGCTCAATACTCCACATTCGACTTCTCGAGCGTTCTCGATACTGGCTTCAACAATGACCTTAGGATCGTGTCTGCGCGCTAACTCAATCGCTGAGACTAATTCACCATAGGTTTTAACCTTTGAAATTCCGACACTAGAACCTGCGCGAGCGGGCTTAACAAAAAGTGGCAAACCTAGATTCGCTATTCGAGCCAGAACTTCGTCACGAGAATTTTGCCACTGTGCATCTGTGATGACAGCGTATTCGCCAATCGGAATCTGTGCGGCAACCATTAAGGACTTTAAGTGTGCTTTATCCATCGCGACTGCTGAAGCAAAAACGCCTGAACCAACAAATGGAATGGCTGCCAACTCTAGAAGACCTTGAATTGTGCCATCTTCACCCCATGGTCCGTGCAGAACTGGAAATACGACATCAACTTTGCTTAAAAGTTGGGGGGATTCAGATTGGACAACAATATGTGTTGCACTTGGATCTGGGGTAAACAAAATGGCAGGATTTGTTGAATCTACCTGTGGGAAAACCCCGTCTGCTGCGACAAGTCGTTGCGGATTATCTGCCTCAAGAACCCATTTACCTTCATGAGTAATCCCGATTGGAATTACTTCATACTTATCCCGATCAATGGCTCGAAGCACGCTACCTGCAGAAATGCATGAAATTTCATGCTCGCTACTGCGACCACCAAAGATTACGGCAACCCGGATACGTTCTGACATATAAGTAACGCTAGTCCACTCACATGCACTTTGTTGTGGCAGTACTGTGTTCCTATGTCGAATAACGTGAATCCGCCAGCGAATGAGACTTTGAATCTGGACACTGTTGCTGTCCAGGCTGGTCGGCCAACGCCTATGCCTGATGGTCCCGTGAACCCGCCGATTTTTGCTTCTACGACTTTGCATGCAGGCGGTCCTGCTGGTTATCAACGCGAATGGAATGAGACGACAAGCTACCTTGAAGACCTTTTGGGAGCACTAGATAGTGGCATCGCGACTGTTTATTCAAGCGGGATGGCTGCGGCTAACGCGATTATTGATTTAGTTCCCGTTGGTGGAGTGATTGTGGCAAGTTCGCATTCCTACACCGGTGTTGCAATGCGACTCAAAGAATTACAAGCGGCAGGTCGTCTGATCGTGCGACTTGTTGATGTGACAGATTCGGACGCGATTGAAACCGCAATTCGTGGTGAAGGCACTCCAGCACACTGGGTCTGGCTCGAGTCCCCTACAAACCCTCTAATGGAAATTTGCGACATCAGAGCAGCTGCACATGTCGCTAGAGATGTTGGTGCATACCTTGCGATTGATAGCACCTTCATGACACCTGCCCGACAACGGCCACTGGAACTTGGCGCACATGTTGTGATGCACAGTGTGACAAAGGGTTTGGCTGGTCATTCAGATGTGCTACTTGGGGCATTAGTAACCAATGAGTCTGAATTAGCCAAACTTTTTATTGAACGACGGATTCTTATGGGCGCAGCGCCTAGCCCTTTCGATTCATTCCTAGCCATCCGAGGTATCAGAACTCTCGCTGTGCGAGTAGATCGCGCAGAAGAAAATGCCAAAATCATCGCCAACAGGTTGCTAGAACATCCGAGTGTGACCGCAGTGCACTATCCAGGGTTGCCCAATCATCCCAATGCGCAAATTCACCAGACACAAACTGATGGACCCGGAACCGTGATGTCTTTTGAGGTTAAAGGTGGCGCTCAAGGTGCAGAAAATGTTTGTGGTGCTGTGGCTTTGATGACTTACGCTACATCCTTAGGTGGTGTTGAGACACTAATTGAGCGACGTCGTCGTTGGCCGAATGAAAACCTAGAGGTCCCTGAATCTTTGATCCGTCTTGCAGTGGGAATTGAAAATGTTGAGGACCTTTGGCGAGACTTGGCTCAAGCCTTAGAAACTGCTTGAAGACTGAATACTTATTGTGCAACAACAGATTCTAAAGCGAATGATTCTTCTAAACCAAGTTTGTAACCAACACCACGAACTGCCACTCCTAAGCTCGGACCTCCAGCAATTTTGACCTTGGCGCGCAACCTAGACAAATGTGACTCGACGGTGTGACCATCCACCTGCCATGAGCCCCAAACATTTTCAATCAGCTCATGCTTTGGCACGACTCGTCGCGGACTTTCCATTAGGGCGGCTAGCAAATCAAATTCGATCCGGGTCAGGCTAACTTCGATTCCTTCAAAGACTGCCGTTCGCGCTTCGGTATCCATGGACAGTGGTCCTACTGTGATAAGTGTTTGAGCTAGTGGGTTTCCGATACTGCGTCTGAGCATTGATTGGACCCTTGCAACCAGCACCTTTGGATAAAAAGGTTTCAACATGTATTCATCAGCACCCGCGGCGAATCCTAAAAGTTGCTCCATTTCAGCCGAGTGCGAAGTGAGAATCAGTACTAGTACATTGCCAAATGATTTAAGTTTGCGACAAAGCTCAAGCCCATCCATATCCCCATTTTTAAATGCTGTAATTACTAAATCTGGATGATGCGCATGGTACGCCTCAATGGCTTCAAATCCGCCACTTGCTTGAACAACACAGAAACCACTAGAGCGCAGAGTCTCGCAAATGAGAGCCCGGAGCTGGGCATCTTCATTAACTACAAGTGTGATGGGCGCCATAGTTTTGACGCTAACAAATTTATTGAGGACTTTTATTCAGATCTAGCAAAGTCAAAACCACCACACCAATTTTTACAAGGGTAAAGCCTTAACAAACAGTGTAAATTTCATAATCCAATAACTAAGAACTAACGCCTCATCTAGATTCTTATCTGCTTAAAACAATCTGACTGAACTCGCGCGAAAAAAATGTAAACCTGATTTGACGGTCTTGTTTTGTGCACTACTCGCGCGCGAATACTACGGACTAAAACAATCAATTAGTAAATCTAAGGAAGGCTTCCCCGCCATGACAATCTCGCCCATCACCAACAGCCCGACAATTCACAAACACTCAAAAATGAAAGATTTCTGGCATGGCTTTAATACTGCATTAATTTGGATTGGATCTGTTGGATTGGTTCTAGCGGCAGTACTAGTTGTGACCAGTCAAATTAGCTTCACACGAGTTTTGTCGAACAGTATGGCGCCATCATTTCATCGCGGTGATGTTTTGCTAGTTAAGCCTTATGCAAAGACTGAGCTTCGTCAGGGGCAGGTAGTTTTGCTCCCTAATGTTGATAAAGATGGCAGCCAATATGTCCATCGACTAATCAGTGTTGTCATTGCCGGCAACCAGGTAAAAGTTGAAACAAAAGGAGACGCTAATAGAACAAAAGATCCTTGGGAGCTAAACATCAATTCAAATAAAGTCCCATTGGTTTTTGGGCAACTACCAACAGCCAACTTGCCATTTGTTGAGTTGAGTCGCAATCAAATAGTGCTGTTTGCAGGTTTGTTGTTTGTGTTTTTTATTGCCCTATTTGTACCGAGTAAAGCATTTGTACCGAGTAGAGCATTTGTGCACTTGCCTCGCCACAGTCACGGCAGACACAGACCACACTCAAGCATTTAAAAAATACAAATCTTCATTGCCCTAACAAATCAGCATTAATCACTCATCGGCTAATCGTTTATTCTTGGCCCTCTTCAGCACGAGTCGAACGTGCCATGAAAGATTGCAAAACCTCAGCGGGACTTTTACCTTCGTGGATTACTTTGGTCACTTGTTCGGTAATCGGCATCTCAACACCATGGCGATTTGCTAAATCAAGAATTGAGCGACAGCTCTTGACGCCTTCTGAAGTCGTTTTAATCTGAGCTTGGGCTTCTGCAACGCTCTTTCCTTCGCCGAGGGCAACACCAAAAGTACGATTACGGGAAAGTGGTGATTTGCAGGTTGCTACTAAATCGCCCACTCCAGCAAGTCCTGCAAAAGTAAGTGGATTCGCCCCGAGTGCTACGCCCAGCCTTGTCATTTCGGCTAGACCTCGTGTTATGAGCGCCGCTTGGGAGTTTTCCCCATATCCAAGACCAACTGCCATGCCGTTGGCTAAGGCAATAACATTTTTCACAGCACCAGCTAGTTCAACGCCTAAGACATCAGTTGTGTAATACGGGCGAAAATACTCCGTGGTGCATGCCTCTTGAATACGCTGCGCAGCATCTTCATCACTACACGCAACTGTAGTTGCAGCCGGCTCTCGCGAGGCAATCTCATGAGCCAAGTTCGGACCAGACACAACGGCCACTCGATCGATGTGTACTCCAGCAACTCCAGCAATAACTTCACTCATACGTTCGGCAGTACCTAGTTCAACTCCCTTGATAAGTGAAACTAAAGTCGCAGATTCTGGTATCGAGATTGTCCAGGCAGCCAAAGTGCTACGCAAGGTCTGGGCTGGGATTGCTAATACAACTAAGTCGGCTTCGCCAAGCGCTGAAACTGGATTGGTGGTGGCAACTACGGATTGAGGCAAGACCAGCCCTGGATGATATTCAGTGTTTGTGTGTTGGGTATTTATCTCGTCGGCTACCGCACGAGCGCGAGTCCACAACGACACATCACAACCAGCATCCGCCAGAACTATGGAGAACACTGTCCCCCATGACCCTGCACCCATAACTGCTACGCGCATTAGCTTTGAGATCCTTCGTCTTTTGCGGACTCTTGATCAATTGGATTTTTTGCCAAGGTATTCCTGCGATCAAACGGCTGCGCTGGGATTGGTTCTTGACGTTGCTGCGCCAAAATTTCGGTAATCGCCCGCATGATGCGCTCAGTTGCTTCGCGTAGAACGGTAGCGGTGATTGGCTGGTTACGCAGGTCCGCTAAGTCAACAGGTGGGCCAGCCCAAATTTTCATTGTCTTGCGTGGAAAGAACTTTGGGAACTTTGAATTTCGACCTAGAATTTCCTGCGGACCCCATTGGGCAGCCGGGATCACTGGACATCCTGTTGTCAGCGCGATCCGGGCAACGCCAGTTTTGGCAGTCATAGGCCATAGTTGCGGATCACGCGTTAGTGTTCCCTCGGGGTAAATGACTACACATTCGCCACCTTCGACAGCCTTGATGGCCGCATGAAGCGAGGAAGTAGCATCAGCAGTGCCACGACTGACAGGAATCTGGCCAGCACCTTTTAAGATTGCGCCAAAAACTGGGACTCTGAAAATTTCGGCTTTAGCCAGAAAGCGAACTGGACGACCATTGTCGTTACAAAAATGTGCTGCTGCTAGCGGATCAAACCAAGATAGGTGATTCATCGCTAATACGACTCCGCCTCGAGTTTGCAGGTTTTCGCCGCCACGCCAATCGTGTTTGGTTAACACACGCAAAGGAGTACGCAACACACCTTCAAGCACTCGATACCAACCACCTCTAGGTGATTGCGCCGCTACCTTACTCATTTATTGGTTCCTGACATAAAAAGATGATCGGGCTCAAAGGTTACCCTGTTGAGCCCGATCATCGAGAGCGAGATTACTTGCCTGAAACGATCTTCTTGAATTCTGCGCCTGCACGGAACTTAGGAACTGATGTTGCAGCAATCTGAACTGCAGCACCTGTCTGTGGGTTGCGACCGGTGCGAGCTGAACGCTCGGACTTCTCGAAGATTCCGAAGCCACTTAGTGAAACCTTGTCACCAGCTGCAACAGCCTTCTTCACTGTGTCTAGAACTGCTTCAACTGCTGTAGTTGCATCTTTCTTGCTAAGACCTTCAACAGATCCAGCAACTGCCTCAATTAATTCTGCCTTGTTCATATAAATCCTCCATGTGATTACCAACGCTCACCGTCGAGAGCTGGCGGTTGGGATAGTAACTGACCCGGTGATTAGTTACCTGAGTTGTTCCGGGCTTCCCCGCCCGGCTCAACCCTGACTTTGGCATAGAACTCAAGGGTTTTCCCAAAGACACGCCGAAAATCTAGAAGAAAAGTGCTTATATCTAGCGTTTTTGCCCGATTTTGATGTTTTTAGCGAGTTACTGGCTTGAAAGTTGGTCGTGCCGCTTCAAAGGAATTGATGGTTTCAACATGACGCATTGTTAGGCCAATGTCATCCAAACCTTCAATTAGGCGCCAGCGCACATAATCATCAATCTCGAAAGTCGCGGTGAGTTCACCTGCGCTCACAGTTCGTGCTTCCAAGTCAACTGTTACTTGCGTCTGCGGAGCTGCTTCGATGATTTGCCAAAGTGTCTCAACAACTTCTTGATCAACAACTGCCGTCAAAAGGCCTTGCTTACCGGAGTTGCCGCGAAAGATGTCGGCGTACCTTGAGGAAATAATTACCTTGAAGCCGTAATCCATCAAAGCCCAAACTGCGTGCTCTCGGCTTGACCCCGTTCCAAAATCTGGACCAGCAACCAGGATTGTCACACCTTGAGTCTGCGGTTGGTTCAAAATGAATTCGGGGTCTTTGCGCCAGGCGGCAAACAAGGCATCTTCAAAGCCATGACGAGTAATGCGCTTTAGGTATTCGGCCGGAATGATTTGATCAGTATCGACATTGCTCGCGCGAAGTGGCGCTGCAGTTCCTGAATGAACTGTGAATTTTTCCATAACTAACTCGCATCCATGTTTAGGTCAGCAGGTGAAGAAAGCGTTCCGCGAATTGCTGTGGCCGCAGCGACCTGCGGAGAAACCAGGTGGGTACGCCCACCCGGTCCTTGTCGACCTTCAAAATTGCGGTTTGAAGTAGACGCACTTCGCTCGCCCGGCGTTAATTTGTCAGGATTCATTGCCAGACACATTGAACAGCCAGCTTCGCGCCATTCAGCACCCGCTTCAAGGAAAATCTTGTCCAGTCCTTCGGCCATCGCTGCTAAGCGCACCCGGACAGAGCCTGGTACAACCATGAAACGAACACCATTAGCTACTTTGCGACCACGGACAACATCAGCGGCGGCGCGCAGGTCTTCGATTCGACCATTGGTGCATGAGCCCAAGAAAACTGTGTCAACCGCGATACTCTTCAACGGTGTTCCAGCGGTTAATCCCATGTAAGCAAGCGCTTTAGTTGCTGCTTCACGAGCTGCTGGATCAGCAAAATCTTCTGGGGTTGGCACAACACCACTAAGTGGTGCACCTTGGCCAGGATTGGTTCCCCAAGTAACAAAAGGACTCAGTTCGCTGGCTTCGATTACAACTTCTGCATCAAACTTGGCATCTACATCAGATGGCAGTGTTCGCCAGTAAGCAACTGCTGCATCCCAATCAGCGTCCTTAGGTGCATGATCGCGGCCGTTCAGATAATCAAAGGTTGTTTCATCTGGGGCAATCATGCCGGCGCGAGCACCTGCTTCAATGCTCATGTTGCAGATGGTCATCCGGGCTTCCATGGACAAGGCTCTGATTGCCTCACCACGGTATTCAAGGACGTAGCCTTGTCCGCCACCTGTTCCGATTTTGGTGATAACGGCCAAGATTAGATCCTTTGCTGTTACACCTTCGGGCAGTGCGCCATTTACCGTGATTGCCATGGTCTTGAAAGGCTTAAGCGGCAATGTCTGAGTTGCAAGAACATGCTCAACTTCACTTGTGCCGATTCCGAATGCGAGAGCGCCAAAGGCACCATGCGTTGAAGTATGTGAGTCACCACAAACAACCGTCATACCTGGCTGAGTTAGGCCCAACTGGGGACCAACAACATGAACGATGCCCTGCTCTGCATTGCCTAGCGAATAAATAGGCACACCAAATTCAGCACAGTTGTTGCGCAGGGCATCAACCTGTGCGCGACTAATGGGATCAGCGATTGGCTTATCAATGTCGATGGTTGGGACATTGTGATCTTCGGTTGCCAGAGTTAGATCAGGTCGACGGACAATGCGTTGTGTTTCGCGCAAACCATCGAATGCTTGAGCGCTGGTGACTTCGTGCACTAGGTGCAAGTCAATGAACAAAATATCAGGTTCACCTTCAGCATGACGAACGACATGGTCGCTCCATACTTTCTCGGCTAATGTACGTGCCATTTGTGCCTCCTGCTTTAAAGCTCTGGAATTTAGAGCCCTGACCTTGACATCTCACTATGCGAGATTGCAATATCATTACATGGACAATACTAATAGCGGTGTCGGAGTTCTGGATAAAGCTGCCCACATACTGGACGCTCTCGAATCTGGCCCCCTGACATTGGCTGGATTAGTCGCTGCCACAGGATTAGCGCGACCCACTGCGCACCGTTTAGCCACAGCTCTTGAACATCACCGGCTCGTCGGACGCGACCTTTCCGGGCGATTTGTCCTTGGCGCGCGCTTAAGCGAACTTGCAGTTGCTGCTGGAGAAGACAAGTTGTTAGTTGTTGCTACGCCTATCCTGATTGCTTTGCGGGACGCCACCAGGGAAAGCGCCCAGCTATACCGACGTCAAGGTGACCAACGTATTTGTGTTGCTGCTGCTGAACGCATGACTGGGCTACGCGATTCTGTTCCGATTGGTTCCTCAATGACAATGCATGCCGGATCAGCAGCGCAAATTTTGCTGGCATGGGAAGAGCCAGATCGTCTACATCGCGGTTTACAAGGTGCAAGATTTACCGCAACAGACCTTTCTGGGATTCGCCGTCGCGGCTGGGCTCAGTCCATCGGTGAACGTGAAGCTGGGGTGGCATCTGTATCTGCGCCAATCCGCGGAAGCGGCGGAAAGGTCATTGCCGCAGTCTCAATTAGTGGTCCGATAGAGCGGCTTACTCGAACTCCGGGTCGCTTGCATGGTCAGTCAGTCGTGACTGCCGCTGCTCGAATCACCGAGTTGCTCAAAGCTCGCACTCAATAGTTTTGCGAAAAAGGGCAAAAAAAATCCGCCTTCCGGCGGATTTCTCCTTTGTAGCCCCGACGGGATTCGAACCCGCGCTACCGCCTTGAGAGGGCGGCGTGCTAGGCCACTACACAACGGGGCCCTAGCTAAAGAAGTTACGAGCACCCCTTTATTGCTGGGGTACCTGGACTCGAACCAAGACTAACTGAACCAGAATCAGTTGGGCTGCCAATTACCCCATACCCCATGGCATTTCGACTTATGAAGTCTAGCCCAGCGAACGCAATTGCGCGAAACGCCTACTTTGCGGCCGCCAAAATTCTTGCTAACGAGCGCTCTTGTCCCAAGATTTCTAGTGACTCAAAAAGTGGTGGCGAAACACGTCGACCGGTTACCGCGACCCGAACTGGGCCAAAGGCAAATTTTGGTTTTAATTCCAAACCTTCAATTAAGGCAACTCGTAATGCCGCTTCGATTGACTCAGTGTTCCATTGCGCAAGATTGCTTAATGCCTCATGTGCGACCAATAGAACGGGAAGTGCATCTGGAGTTAGCACCTTTTCGGCTTCACTTGGTTCAACAGCAAATTCAGGACTACCAACATCGCCATAAAAAAGGAATCCAAGCATGCCGATTCCTTGACGTAAAGTTTCCATACGTTCTTGAACATGCGGGACTGCAGCCAATAACTTTTGCATCTGCTCGGAAGTTGGATCGTTGGTGAAAACGCCATCTTCCTTGAGAAATGGAACTAAGCGCGTCGCTAAATCTTCAACAGCAATGTGTCTAATCCACTCACCATTGATTGCTGTGCATTTTTTCAAATCAAAGCGCGCTGGATTTGCATTAACTCGGGAAATCTCAAACACTGTTGCCATTTCTTCTTTAGAGAAGAACTCGCGATCTTCCCCGAAAGACCAACCAAGCAGTGCGAGATAGTTAAGCAGACCCTCAGGTAGGTAGCCTTCCTCGCGATACATTAACAGGCGAGATTCAGGGTCGCGCTTAGATAGTTTCTTATTACCTTCACCCATTACATAAGGTAAGTGACCGTAAAGCGGACGCTCACCCTTTGCAATACCAATTTCTTTGAGTGCGTCATAAAGTGCAAGTTGGCGCGGTGTGCTGCTGAGCAAATCTTCGCCACGCAACACATGCGTAATTTCCATCAAAACGTCATCCACTGGATTAACCAAAGTGTAAAGCGGCTCACCTGTTGCACGCACTATGACATAGTCAGGCACATGTTCATTAGCAAAGGTGACTTCTCCTCGTACTAAATCAACCCAGGTGAAATCAGTATCAGGCATCCGAAACCGAACTACGGCCGCACGTTCTTGCGACACATAGTCAGCAATTTGCGACTCACTTAAATCACGACATGCCCGATCATAACCAGGAGTCTTTCCGGCTGCTCGAGCGATTTCACGTCGCTCTTCGAGTTCCTCTTGCGAGCAGTAGCACTTGTAAGCATGGCCAGTCTCTAACAACTTGGTTGCTACATCGGCATAAATATCCATGCGTTGAGATTGGCGATACGGTTCATAAGGCCCACCAATTTCAGGGCCTTCATCCCAGTCCATTCCTAGCCAGCGCAGGGACTCTAAAAGGTCGTCATAGGACTCTTCGCTATCGCGAGTCGTATCCGTATCCTCAATTCGAAAGACAAATTTTCCACCCATGTGACGGGCAAAGGCCCAATTGAAAAGGGCTGTGCGCACCATTCCAACATGCGGATTACCAGTTGGTGATGGACAGAAACGAACTCGTACTTGCGACACGATTCTCCTAGTGCTTAACGCGAGACTACGGGATTGGACAATGTGCCGATCCCTTCGATTGAGACATTCACAGTTTCACCAGACTTAATCGGACCAACACCACTTGGAGTGCCAGTCAAAATCACATCACCGGGTAGCAAAGTCATTACCGATGAAACAAAAGCCACAATCTCAGAAACACTAAAAATCAAATCGCTCGTGTTGGCATGTTGGCGCTCTTCATCATCAACTTCACAAGAAATATCTACACTTGAAGGATCGAGTTCAGTTTCAATCCAAGGACCGATTGGGCAAAAAGTATCAAAGCTCTTGGCGCGAGTCCATTGCCCATCCCGCTCTTGTAAATCGCGTGCAGTGACATCGTTAGCGCAGGTGTAACCCAAAATAACTTCATGCGCGCGTTCAACTGTGACATTTCTGCAGAGATGCCCGATGACGATAGCCAACTCGGATTCATGATGCACATCAGTAGATTGTGGTGGCAGCACAATTGCCTGACCGTCACCAATTACCGAAGTCGTTGGTTTAATGAAAATCACTGGCTCTTCAGGCGCGACCGTACCCATTTCAGCAGCATGATCGGCATAGTTTCTACCAATACAAATCACTTTGCTCGGTAATACTGGGGCTAAAAGTATTACATCATCTAGATTTAATACCGCACCCGCTGGAACTAAATCATGAAATGGATGACCAACTAGCAGGCTTATTTGATTCCCGTCGACAATTCCAAATACTGGACCCTCAATCTCAGGGACTGAAACTCGGGCTATACGCATGTATTAAGAATAGTGTGCCAAATTTTTAATCTCGCCACCAAGCCTGAACATCGAATTGCCCTTGAATGTAAGAACTAGCCTTGGCGATTACCTAATGTTCTAGCAGACCGTAAATAAGTGCATCTTCAAGTGCAAGCCATGAAGCGGCAATGACATTTTCATGGACCCCAACTGTGTCCCAACGACGAGCGCCTTCTGCGGTTTCAATGAGCACCCTGGTCACTGCCCCAGTTCCTTGACCCCCATCAAGAATTCGAACCTTGTAATCAACAAGCTCTAAAGTTTCCAATTGTGGGAACTTAGAAATAAGTGCTTTGCGTAATGCATTATCAAGTGCATTCACAGGGCCATTTCCTAACCCAGTTTCGACGATTTCTTCTTCGTCGACTATTAAATGCACCGTGGCTTCGCTCGACACGCTTCCATCCGCCAACTGTTCGACCACAGTTCTCCATGACTTACAGACAAACCTACGCGGGACATTTGCATCTAGTGCATTTCGCAACAAGAGCTCGAATGAAGCATCAGCTGCTTCGAATGACCAACCTTGTGACTCAAGTCGTTTTACTTGTTCGACAACTTTTGTGATCGCTTCTGGTTCTTTGGATAAGTCATAGCCGAGTTCCTTGCCCTTGAGCTCAACTGATGCCCGCCCAGCCATTTCGGTAACCAGAATACGCATGTCATTTCCGACAAGCTCAGCCTCAATGTGGTTGTACAACTCGCTATTTACTTTCAATGCGCTGGCATGAAGCCCCGCTTTATGTGCAAAGGATGAAACTCCAACGTACGGCTGATGCGTGTTTGGTGGCAGATTCGCAATTTCCGCGATTGCATGCGAAACACGCACCATGTCTTGGAGCGAACCCTCTGGCAATACTTGCTTACCCATCTTCAATTCAATGTTTGCGACAACCGAGAATAGATCCGCATTTCCAGTGCGCTCGCCATAACCATTTGCTGTGCATTGCACGTGTGTTGCTCCGGCTTCGACGGCAGCCATTGTGTTGGCAATCGCACATCCAGTGTCATCTTGGCAATGAATTCCGATTCTTGCCTGCGTGCGACTTGATACATCGGCAACAATTGCGGAGATACCAGAAGGAAGCATCCCGCCATTAGTGTCGCATAAGACAGCAACATCAGCGCCGGCGTCAATGGCTGCTGTGATTACTCGAACACCATAGTCAGAGTCATGCTTGTAACCGTCAAAGAAATGTTCACAGTCGATGAAAACACGACGACCATGTTGAACCAGGTACGCGACCGTATCGAAAATCATGGCTATGTTTTCATCAAGCGTTGTCTTTAAGGCTTGTTCAACATGCCAAACATCGCTCTTGGCGACCAACGTAATGACAGGTGCTTGCGAATCTAGCAAAGCCTTAACTTGTTGATCGTCTTCAACGGCTACCCCAGCTTTGCGAGTTGAACCAAACGCGACGAGTTGGGCATTTTCAAGAATGACTTCACCTGCGGCCATTCGGGCAAAAAACTCGGTGTCCTTAGGGAGCGCACCAGGCCAGCCTCCTTCGATAAAACCAACACCGAATTCATCAAGCAATTTAGTAACAGTCAGCTTGTCTTCGACTGAGTAAGTTATGCCTTCGCGCTGAGCACCATCACGCAGTGTCGTGTCATAGACATGGAAGGTATCGTCAATTTGGGAAGCCATCATTAAACCAATCGGTGAAGCCAGTTATGCAAATCAGGTGCCTGACCTGTTTGAATGTTCACCAGAACTTGACGCAACTTCATTGTGACCTCGCCTGGCTCGCCATCAGCAACAATCCAAGATCCACTGCTCTTACTATCGATACGCCCCACTGGTGTTATTACTGCCGCCGTACCGCAGGCAAAAACTTCAGAAATTTCACCAGATGCGCAACCTTCACGCCACTCTTGTACCGTAATGCGGCTTTCTTGGATGGGATAACCAAGATCGTTCGCCAGAGTTAGGACCGAATCGCGAGTGACTCCCGGCAATAAAGTGCCCGTGAGTTCTGGAGTTACGAGTCGAGCATCATCGCCAGTGCCATAAACAAAAAATAGGTTCATGCCACCCATTTCTTCAACGTACTTGCGTTCGATTGCATCAATCCAGACGACTTGATCGCAACCATGCTCGGTGGCTTCGGCTTGAGCTACCAGACTTGCAGCATAATTGCCAGCGCATTTTGCTTCCCCAGTACCGCCAGGTGCAGCGCGAACATAATCATCGGAAATCCAAACAGAGACAGGCTTTACACCCTTTGGGAAATAGGCTCCAACTGGTGAAGCCATAAGAATGAAAGTCACCTCAAGCGATGGGCGAACACCTAGAGCGTTCTCTGACCCAAATTCCAATGGTCGCAAGTAAAGCGATTTTTCGGGATCGCCAGAAACCCAATCTTTATCCTGTTGTACAAGCGCCTCAATAGCTCCAATAAACAAATCAGTTGGCACAGGCGGTAACGCGAGCCGATAAGCAGAGCGCTGAAAACGCAAAGCATTTGCCTCTGGACGGAATGTATAAATCCCGCCATTGGAATGGCGATATGCCTTGAGACCTTCGAAAATTGATTGCCCATAATGAAGCGCATTGATACCAAGGCCACCAGCACTTAGGTCACTGGATACAAGCCTGGCTTGTTGCCAGCCTTCATCTTTTTTCCAAATTGCTTGGACCACATTGTCAGTAAAATACTTGCCGAAACCTGGTTCTGCCAAAATCGCACTGCGATCGGCAGCAGAGCAAGGATGCGCATTTGGATTCAGCAGAATGTCTGCCCCGCTACTCACTCGCTCGCTACCGGGGTACAGCGTGAAACCCGATGCGACCACCGCAGCGGCGGAGACATTGAGATCCTTGTGCACGAATTCAGTCATAGGAGAACGCTACTACTGCCTAGCCTGCAACCGCAGTTGCGATCGCATCGCCAATTTCACTGGTGCTTCGAGTTCCAGTGCGAGTCAACAAATCATGAGCAACTGCTTGCTCGACTCCCTTGGCTGCCTCGGGTAGACCTAAGTGATCAAGCATCATGGAAACACTCAAGATAGTGGCAGTTGGATCAGCTTTGCCTTGACCCGCAATGTCAGGAGCGCTGCCATGGACCGGCTCAAACATGCTTGGATTATTGCGACTTGGGTCGATGTTTCCGCTAGCAGCCAGACCAATGCCTCCGGCAATTGCCGCACCAATATCAGTGATGATGTCACCAAATAGGTTGTCGGTGACTACAACATCAAAACGTTCTGGCTGAGTCAGGAAAAACATACTGGCTGCATCAACATGGCAGTAATCAGTTTCGATTGCCGGATATTCCGCGGCGACGTCATTGAAAGCGCGCTGCCAGACATCGCCTGCGTAAACCAACACGTTGGTTTTGTGCACAAGAGTTACTTTGCCACGACGCCGTGTTGCACGCTCAAATGCGTCGCGGATGATTCGCTCTGCTCCGAAACGAGTGTTGATACTTACCTCAGTTGCAACTTCATGAGAGGTTCCCTTGCGCAAAAAGCCGCCAGCACCGACGTACGGTCCTTCAGTTCCTTCGCGACAAACAACAAAATCGATATCCTTACTTGTCTTGCCAGCAAGAGGAGATGCGACGCCTTCAAATAATTTCACTGGACGCAAATTCACATGGTGATCCAACTGGAAACGTAATGGCAAAAGCACACCACGTTCTAGAATTCCTGGGGCTACTGATGGATCGCCGATTGCACCCAACAAGATGGCATCGTGTCCCTTTAGTTCGCCAACCACACTGTCTGGCAATGTTTCGCCAGTGGCGTTGTAACGACGAGCACCCAAGTCATACTCGGTCGTGCTGATCGTGAGGCCCATGCTTGGGGCGATTGCGCGAAGGACTTTGAGTCCCTCGACCACTACCTCAGTACCGATACCGTCGCCTGGGATTACTGCCAAAGTTATGTTGCTAGCCATACTTCTAAGGGTATCGGGCTAATCTCTATTCCCGAAAACTTGCATCTTGCGCCTTGAGACAAACGCTATTGGCTCATCGTTGACTTCATCATGGGCCAAAATCGCTGATAAGGTGAAATCAATGTATGCGAGCCTGCTCCTTGAAAGCCGCGACGAGGCCTAACCGGTCCACTCGTCGCGGAGTATTTCGCGCGCCGGAACCCTAGCCAATCCTCGCTACATTCATAGACTTTCGGAGAACGCAATGAGCAACTCATACGAAGACCGCACTAAGCAGAAGTCATCTAACATGCCTTTCGAACGCTACCAAGCCTTTACTCCAATCGATTTGCCTGATCGAACTTGGCCAAATAAAAAAATCACCCAAGCGCCTCGGTGGTGCGCAGTTGATTTGCGCGATGGCAATCAGGCGCTGATTGATCCGATGACCCCAGAGCGTAAACGCCGCATGTTCGAACTGCTTGTTGCTATGGGCTACAAAGAAATCGAAGTTGGTTTTCCATCAGCAAGTCAGTTGGATTTTGATTTTGTGCGCATGCTCATTGACGAGAATTTGATTCCAGATGATGTCGTCATCCAGGTTTTGACTCAGGCCCGTGAACATTTAATTGAGCGTACCTTTGAGGCTATCCAAGGTGCTCCTACAGCGATTGTGCATCTTTACAACTCAACTTCGACTTTGCAACGCAAGGTGGTTTTTGATTTGGATAAAGATGGAATCAAAGAGATTGCTGTACACGGCGCAGAGCTTTGTTTGAAGTTTGCCGAACAAGCCGTTGGCACCGATATCTATTTTGAATACTCCCCTGAATCGTTCACTGGCACTGAACTTGATTACGCAATTGAAGTTTGTGACGCAGTGAATGATGTTTGGAAGCCAACGCCTGAACATAAGGTAATCATCAACTTGCCTGCCACAGTTGAGATGGCGACACCAAATGTCTATGCAGACAGCATTGAATATATGCATCGCAAGTTGAAGTACCGCGACTCAATCGTTATCTCATTGCATCCACACAATGACAGAGGCACAGGCGTGGCTGCTGCTGAGTTGGGATATTTAGCTGGTGCTGATCGCATTGAGGGTTGTCTTTTTGGCAATGGTGAGCGCACAGGCAACGTTTGCTTAGTAACTCTTGGTATGAACTTGTACAGCCAAGGCATTGATCCAGAAATAAATTTCAGCGACATTGATAACATTCGTCGCACGGTTGAATACTGCAACCAACTCGATGTCCCAGAGCGCCATCCATACGGTGGCGACTTGGTCTTCACAGCATTCTCAGGTTCACATCAAGATGCCATCAACAAGGGTCTAGCTGTGATGCAACGCGAAGCTGATGCCGCAGGAATCTCGATTGATGACATACCTTGGGCTGTCCCTTACCTTCCCATTGATCCCAAGGATGTCGGCCGCAGCTATGAAGCAGTTATTCGAGTCAATTCTCAATCCGGTAAGGGCGGCGTCGCGTACATCATGCGCACCGAACACAAACTTGAACTACCTCGTAAGTTACAGATTGAATTCAGTCAAGTAATCCAACATCACACAGATGATCAAGGTGGCGAAGTTAGTCCAACAGCAATGTGGGAAATCTTCACTGATGAATACTTGCCAAATACAAACGAGCCATGGGGTCGCTTTAAATTGCGCACAGTTGCAGTAGATAGCGATGTGGATGGAGATACGCGCGTGCGTGTTGCTGTAAGTGATACCAAAACCGGCGATGTTGAAATCTCAGGTACTGGCAATGGGCCAATCGCGGCATTCTGCAATGCGATGTCACAGGTTGGCGTAGATGTGCGAGTCCTGGACTATCACGAACATGCCATGAGCAGTGGTGGCGATGCTCAGGCTGCTGCTTATCTGGAATGTGTAGTCAAGGGCAGTACCTTGTTTGGTGTTGGAATTGACTCCTCGATCGTCACCGCCTCCCTCAAGGCGGTAGTCTCAGCAGTGAACCGCGCACAACGCAACCAGGAGTAAGAAATGATTCATCGTCGTTTACGTTTAACCTTTCCAGAGGCTCAAGTCACCGAACCTGTGATTTATCACGTAGTTAAGGACTTCAATGTTGTGCCGAGTATCCGTCGTGCCGCTATTGAGAATCACTTTGGTTGGATGATCGTTGATTTTGGTGGCGAAGTTGCAGACTTAGATGCAGCTGTGGCTTACCTTGAAGGCCTCGGTGTTGAAGTAGTCAATGCTGAAGGCGACTTCATCGCTGGCTAATT
>VFKC01000031.1 GCA_009885745.1 Actinomycetota bacterium | reverse complement strand
GGAATTAGCGCTGGCATGTGATCTGCGCATCGCGAGCAAGTCCGCACTTGTGGGTCAACCTGAGATTTTGCTTGGAATAATTACAGGTGCGGGTGGGACTCAACGCCTGGCCAGATTAATCGGACCCGCGCGCGCGAAGGATTTGATTTTTACCGGGCGATTTGTGGCAGCGACTGAAGCCTTGTCGATGGGATTGGTTAACGAAGTTGTTGCTGATGACGAACTGCTCGATCGCGCCTTAGATTTGGCCAAACAGCTTGCTGCAAGACCTAAAGATGCGATTTACTCAGCTAAATTCGCCATTGATCAAGGACTTGGCATGTCTCTGGAAGAAGGCTTACTTCTTGAACAAGTTTTGTTCGCAAAGTTATTTGGTACTCAAGATCAAATAATCGGGATGAAGTCCTTTATCGAACAAGGTCCTGGAAAAGCAAAATTCAATTCTCAGGATTAATACGCCGATCAACATGAATCGACAAACAACCACTGGCAAGTAATCCTTATGCTTGCGGCTCGCTGACAACTACGCGTGTAGATTAGCAATTAATTACCTAGTGATTCGGAGCCAGTTATGAAGATCTGTGTTTGCATTAAGCAAGTCCCAGATAGTTGGTCACAAAAACAGCTGGACTTCGAATCTTTGAATTTAGATAGAGATGCAGCCGACCGAGTAATCAGCGAGGGAGATGTATTCGCTATCGAAGAAGCTGTGCGTAAGGCCGAGCAGTTTGACGGCGAAGTCACTGTGGTGTCCATGGGGCCATCTCGCGCAGTAGATAGTTTGCGAAAGGCCGTCGCACTTGGCGCAAATAATGCCGCATTGATTACTGATGAGGCTCTGGCCGGTGCTGATGCGCTGGCAACATCACTGGCGTTGGCAACTTACTTGGAATCGCGAGACTTTGACTTGATACTTTTTGGTTCAGCATCAACGGATGCTGGCATGGGAGTTATTCCATCAATGGTTGGTACGCGACTAAACGTTGCGACACTAACGATGGCATTGAGCCTAGAAATTGAGGCAGGAATTGCCCGAGTCCAAAGAGTTTCGAGATCTGGAATCGATGAGCTTTCGGCACCATTGCCAGTAGT
>VFKC01000049.1 GCA_009885745.1 Actinomycetota bacterium | reverse complement strand
TGATTGCAGCATGGTCAGTTGCTGAATCGGACTTAACTGCACGACTGATCAATTTAGCAATAGCGGCCATCTCGGTAACGCCCATCCCTTGGGTCGTTACCGAAGGTGTTCCCACTCGGATTCCACTTGCCACACTTGGCGGAGCTGGATCGTATGGGATTGCATTCTTATTTAAGACGATTCCTGAGGCGCCACAACGATCTTCAGCATCTCTGCCCGAGACTCCAAGACCTTGTAGGTCAAGAAGCGCTAGATGAGTATCAGTTCCACCAGTAACTGGGCGCATCCCCTCGGCTTCTAAGCCAGCAGTCATTGCCTTGGCATTGATAATTACATCACTTGCATACTTCTGATACTCGGGTGTTGCTGCTTCTTTTAGTGCAACAGCTTTAGCCGCAACCACATGCATCAGCGGTCCGCCTTGCATCATCGGGAAGACTGCCTTGTCGATTGCTGCTGCATGTTCTTGCTTGCACAGGATCATCCCGCTTCGCGGTCCACGCAAAACCTTGTGAGTTGTGAATGAAACCACGTCTGCATAAGGAACTGGTGAGGGAATAGCCTTTCCTGCAACCAAGCCAATAAAGTGCGCTGCATCAACATGCAAAATAGCGCCAACTTCATCAGCGATCTCGCGAAATGCCTTGAAATCAATCAGGCGCGGAATAGCCGAGCCACCAGCGATAATCATCTTCGGCTTGTGCTCACGCGCTAGTGCACGAACTTGGTCATAGTCGATGTCTTCAGAGCCTTCAGCCACACCATAATGAACTGGGTTGAACCACTTGCCGCTGAATGAAACCTTTGCGCCATGAGTTAAGTGACCACCATGAGGAAGGCTCATCGACAGGAATGTGTCGCCTGGAGAAAGGAAAGCTCCGAAAACTGCGATGTTGGCACTTGCCCCAGAGTGCGGCTGTAAATTTGCGTGGTCTGCGTCAAAAAGATCCTTGGCACGCTGAATGCCGATGGACTCAGCCACATCGACAACTTCGCAACCACCGTAGTAGCGCTTACCTGGGTAACCCTCAGCATATTTATTGCTCAAAGTTGAACCCATTGCAGTCAGAACTGCAGGAGAGGTGAAGTTCTCGCTGGCAATCAACTGAATTCCGCCACGCAAACGCGACAGCTCATCAATAAGAATTTGGGCTATTTCAGGATCGGTGTTGGTTAACTCATCAAAGTCGGAACCATAAAAGACGTCGCTCATAGGTATAAGTCTAGAGTCTGACTCTAAATCGCGCTCATCTGGATACTATTGGCTGCCTTATTGCCCCGGGCGAGCAGTCGCATCAATAATCATGGGCAACACTTCACGAAGTTGCGCCAACGACAAGTCACCTGTTCGCAGTAAACGTAAATGCTCGCCTGATGCGTCAACAACCGTTGATACCCGTGAATTGCATTTTCCTGCATCCAGATACAAGCCAACCGCTTCGCCTAGGGATGCTTGAGCACTTGGCACATCAACGATTGGCGCTTCTGCATACTGTTGAGCACCAGTCATGACAGTTGGGCCGATTCCATTGAGAATCGAAAGGGCAATTTCGTGCTTAGGCACCCGGATTGCTAGTGCAGTATCAGCAGGTCCAATTTTCCAGGACAGAGAACTTTGGGCATTTGCCAGCAAAGTCAATGGGCCGGGCCAAAATGCATTAGCCAAATCAACTGCCAGCGGCGAAAGATTTGCTACTCCTGCAATTGTGGCAAGTGTCCCGGCTGCCACTGGCAACGAAATATTTTCTGGCTGATTTTTCGCTTCGCGTAATTTTCTAATTGCTTCAACGTGAAATGCGTCAGCGATAACCGCGTACGAAGTATCTGTGGGGATGACGACGAGCCCTCCGGCTTGCACAACCTCAATGGCCTGAGAAATAGCCTTCGCTAACTCTTCTGGACTCGCGTTTGAACCAACATCGATTACTGAACTCATGATGACTCTAGCCTCGCACGGCTTTGAAGGCGGATGTGTAACGAGGTAACCCGTTGTAGTCCAAATTGTCTTTAATCTTGTTCCAGTTGCCCTGCTCGACAAGAATCGCTGGCACAGCTTCGCCTTGGACATCGGCATGTTCCATTGCGAATAGGCCATCTTGTTTTAGTAGCAAGCCTGCGAGCAAAACAACACCGCGAGCAACATCAAGGCCATCTGCGCCACTAAATAACGCCATCTCGGGATCGTGATCGCGTGCTTCTGGTTCTCGCGGAATCATTGCTTCTGGGATGTAAGGCGGATTACTCAACACAACATCAACTTGGCCAGTCAGTTGCGCCAGGACGCTTTGATCAGTTGCATCTGCCATATCGCAAATGACGTTTGAGCCAATCGCGGAAAGTTGCAAGGCATGATCGTCAACATTTTGGCGCAACCAAGTGAATGCATCTTGGGAAAGTTCCACCGCGTGAACTGTGGTGTTTGGCGCTTCAAGCGCCATTGACAATGCCACTGCCCCACTGCCTGCACAAAGATCAACTGCTAGACGTGGACTCGGAATTGAATTAAGAAAATCAATACCTGCCTGTGCCAGAAGTTCAGTTTCGGGTCTTGGGATAAAAACTCCAACGCCCACAGACAAGGTGATGTGCCGAAAATGAGCCTGACCGGTCAGATGCTGCAACGGAATTCTCATCGCTCTTTTTGAGATCAAATTTTCAAACATTTGCTTTGACTCATCCAAAACTTCAGCAAAGGGATCAAGTTGAGTGCGAGCAATTCCTAAGACGAAAGCCAGCAATAGCGAGGCATCATTTTGAGCGCTAGTGACTCCGGCTTCTGCCAAGACCTTGTTGGCATCACGAAGTGCTTGTGCTTGAGTGACCACAAAAAATCAGTCGCCTAGAGTTGCGAGACGTTCTTTTGTGTCAGCGTCAATGCAGGCTTCGATAACCGGATCCAAATCACCGTTCAGTACTTGATCCAAGTTGTTGCACTTAAAGCCAACCCGGTGATCTGCTAGGCGGTTTTCTGGAAAGTTGTATGTACGAATGCGCTCTGAACGATCAACGGTACGAACTTGGCTCCTGCGCACATCCGAGGCAGCCGACATCGCCGCTTCTTGAGCCGCAGCAAGCATCCTGGCCCGCAAGATTCGCATTGCTGATTCACGGTTTTGCAGTTGGCTCTTTTCGTTCTGGCACGAAACAACAATTCCAGTAGGCATATGCGTAATTCGCACTGCCGAGTCGGTCGTGTTAACGCTTTGTCCACCTGGACCACTGGAACGGAAAACATCAATACGTAAATCATTCGGGTCAATTGTTACGTCGACTTCTTCAGCCTCAGGCAAAACCAAAACGCCAGCAGCAGAGGTATGAATACGACCTTGAGATTCAGTTACTGGGACTCGCTGAACGCGATGTACCCCACCTTCGAATTTCAGGTTGGCGAATGGTGCATCCTCCGGAGGTACCACGCCTTTGGATTTAACTGAGATAGCAATATCTTTGTAACCACCCATGTCGGATTCTTCAGCCTCCAGAACCTGAGTAACCCAGCCACGCTTTTCGGCGTACTTCAAATACATGCGCATGAGGTCGCCTGCGAACAACGCAGACTCTTCGCCACCTGCGCCAGCCTTGATTTCCAAGATGACGTCATTGCCATCCATTGGGTCGCGCGGGATCAACATCTCTTGAAGTTTTTCGGCAGCAAGATCGCGCTTAATTGCAAGTTCCTGCGCTTCTGCTAAAAATGCTGCGTCTTCTGCTCCCATTTCACGAGCGGCTTCTTCATCATCAGTTAGTTGCTGCCACTCGCGCCACTTGGCAACAACTGGTCGTAGCTCTGCATGGCGCTTACCAATACGGCGAGCCTCGTTCGGATCGCTATGTGTTGTCGGATCGCTGAGCTTGGTTTCAAGTTCAGACATCTCGGCAGCCATCGCCTCGACCTTATTGAAGTCCTGCGCCATTATGTATGCCTCTTTAGTTGGCTGACTTTTGATAAATCAGATGTATTTCTTACTGGATGTTTCTTTAGATATAGCAATGGGGTGTTGTCATCGCCAAACGGCGACGACAACACCCCAAAGAAAAGCTAGGACTGCTTACCGAAGCGCTTCTCGAACTTGGCAACGCGGCCACCAGTATCAAGAATCTTCTGCTTGCCTGTGTAGAACGGGTGGCAGGCGCTGCAAACGTCGGCGTGAATCGTGCCACTCTTTTGAGTGCTGCGAGTGGTGAACTGACTGCCACAACCACAAGTAACTTGAGTCTCTACGTACTCTGGATGAATATTTGCCTGCACGGGAGTGCTCCTTAGGTAATGTCTGCAATCGGGTCGCATTGCTCGGATGCTACGCGTGAACCGACTAACCACTTGATTGTGCCAGTTTTTTGCCAAAGTCTCAAAACGTGAGCACTACCTGCTATCTCCTAGACTTAGGTCTCATGACTAGTGAGCACATGCCCGAAAAGCCAACTCTCGATGGAATCGAGCAAAAATGGGTCGATTCATGGCAATCCCAGGGAACTTACGACTTTGATCGCACTGCCACTCGCGAGCAGGTCTTCTCCATTGATACCCCTCCGCCAACGGTTAGTGGCTCCTTGCACGTAGGTCACGTTTTCTCCTATACCCACACTGACTGCATTGCGCGTTACCAGCGGATGAACGGCAAGAGTGTTTTTTACCCAATGGGTTGGGATGACAACGGACTGCCTACCGAACGTCGTGTGCAAAATTATTACGGTGTGCGATGCGATCCGTCATTGCCTTACGACCCTGACTTCACTCCCCCTGCCGAGCCTGGGAAAGATCAGATAGTTATTTCACGTCAAAACTTTGTTGAACTATGTGTGCAGTTAACGATCGAAGACGAAAAAGCATTTGAAGATTTGTGGCGACGACTTGGTATCAGCGTAGATTGGAAAATGACTTACCAAACAATTGATAAGAATGCTCGAGCGATTTCTCAACGAATGTTCTTGCGCAACCTAGCTCGCGGCGAGGCATACCAATCAGAGGCCCCAACTCTTTGGGATGTCACTTTCCGAACAGCGGTTGCTCAAGCAGAACTTGAAGATCGTGAACGCCCAGGCGCGTACCACCGGATTGGTTTCACCAAGCCGGATGGCGAAGCGCTTTACATTGAAACCACTCGACCTGAATTGCTGGCAGCCTGTGTTGCGCTTGTGGCACATCCAGACGATGAGCGCTACCAGCCACTATTTGGCACAACAGTTACTTCGCCACTTTTCGGCGTCGAGGTTCCTGTTGTGGCTCACAAACTTGCCGACCCTGAAAAGGGTTCGGGTATCGCAATGATTTGTACATTCGGCGATACAACTGACGTCACCTGGTGGCGTGAGTTACAACTTCCTACTCGACCAATCATTGGCTGGGATGGTCGAATTCTGAGCGAACTTCCAAGTTGGATTACCAGCGAGATTGGCCAGAAGGTATACGGCGAAATTGCAGGTTTAACTACACATTCGGCCAAAGAAAAACTAGTTACTTTCTTGAGTGAATCAGGAGATCTAGTTGGTGAGATTCGACCAATCACTCACCCTGTTAAGTTTTTTGAAAAGGGTGACAAGCCACTTGAGATTGTGACCACGCGCCAGTGGTACATCCGAAATGGTGGTCGCGATGCAGACCTACGCGCAGAATTGGTTGCCCGGGGTCGAGAAATAACTTGGCACCCCGACCACATGAAGGTTCGCTACGAGAACTGGGTTGAGGGACTTAATGGTGATTGGCTCATTTCCCGTCAGCGCTTCTTTGGGGTACCTGTTCCTATTTGGTACTCACTTGATTCCGATGGAAATCCTGAGTGGGATAAAGTCCTAACACCAGATGACAGCACATTGCCAATCGATCCGTCAGCAGATAGTCCAGCTGGCTACACCGCAGACCAACGAGGCGTTGCTGGCGGATTCATTGGCGACCCAGATGTTATGGACACTTGGGCGACATCATCGTTGACTCCGCAGATTGCGGGCGGTTGGTCGATAGATGATGATCTTTGGTCACGTGTTTGGCCATTCGATATGCGCCCACAGGCCCACGAGATTATTCGCACTTGGTTATTCAGCACCGTGGTGCGCGCCCACTTAGAAGAAGGCCAACTGCCTTGGAAGCATGCGGCAATCAGCGGATGGATCCTTGATCCAGATCGCAAGAAGATGAGTAAGTCCAAGGGCAATGTGGTAACTCCAATTGACTTGCTTGATGAACACGGCAGCGATGGTGTTCGCTATTGGGCTGCAAGTGGCCGACCAGGAACTGATACCGCATTCGATGTGGGGCAGATGAAGATTGGTCGCAGATTGGCAATGAAACTTCTTAATGCCAGCAAGTTTGTGCTAACGCAAGGTTTTGCTCCTGGCGATGCAGTATCCCACCCAATCGACCGCGCACTTTTGGCAAACCTTGCTCAAGTCGTCGAAGAAGCTACAAAGGCATTCGAAGCGTTCAACTACACCAAGGCGCTGGAAGTCACTGAGCAGTTCTTCTGGTCATTCTGTGATGATCATGTCGAGTTGGTTAAGGATCGTGCCTACGGTCTGGCCGGGGATGATCAAGCCGCTTCAGCACGTGCGGCTCTGAACATCAC
>VFKC01000105.1 GCA_009885745.1 Actinomycetota bacterium | reverse complement strand
TGTCTTCAGTGTTAACTGAGGGATCGTTGTTATCATCTGTGACAGCTGGTTTATTCAACATCTCAGCGACAACAACAGCGCTAGAAGTTGTTGCTTGGGTTACCTATGTCGCGATAGTTCTACCGCTGTTTCTTAGCAAGCCAAAGATCTCGATAAATTCAGACTCGCAAGCAACATCGCATCCTGACCAAGTTTCCACAACCGTCTAGCACTAGTCTTATCTTGTGACTGAAGAGATTTCCTTTCGTAGCGACGTAACCGTTGAGCTTGTCAAGCATTCTGCAGGAGATGCAGATGTTGTTTGGGCTGCTCGGGTATCGACTAAGGGTGATCAATCACTTGATGATGTTTCAAGTGACCCAGCCAAGTCCGCGGGTTTAATCAATTACCTAATGCGCGACCGCCACGGTAGTCCTTTTGAACACTCTGTTTTCACTTTCTTTGTTCAGGCCCCAATCTTTATGTGGCGCGAACACTTCCGTCATCGGATGGCTAGTTACAATGAAGAATCAGGTAGATACAAGAAGTTAGAACCTGTCTTCTACGTTCCAGGTCCAGAGCGCAAACTTGTGCAAATTGGTAAAGCTGGCGCGTACGAGTTTGTTGATGGCACTGTGGAACAGTTCAACTTGGTGAGCGAAGAAACAAAAAATGCTTGCGCCGTTGCCTATGAAGCCTATGAAAAGATGCTCGCGGCTGATGTGGCTCGTGAAGTCGCGCGCATAGTCTTGCCAGTGAACATCTATTCGTCTGCATATGTGACTATGAACGCGCGGGCGATGATGAATTTCTTAAGTCTTCGCCGCAAGGTTGACGGTTCACACTTTCCGTCATTCCCGCAGCGCGAGATTGAAATGGTCGCAGAAAAGTATGAAATTGAGTTTGAAAAATTAATGCCCTTAACGCATGCGGCGTTTGTGGCAAACGGGCGCGTTGCGCCATAGGAGTTGCATAGTGTCCAATCAACAAGCACTCGAGGCCTTTGGCAGTGTTTTAACTGCGATGGTCACTCCGTTTACTAGCGACGGCACATCTATTGACTTTGCTGCGGCTGCTCAGTTGGCAAATGACTTGGTAGACCTTGGCAATAATGGTCTGGTCATCAATGGCACGACTGGAGAGTCACCAACAACTGCCGATGAGGAAAAAGTCGAACTACTTAAAGTCATTGTGGATGCTGTAGGAAATCGGGCCAGAATTATTGCCGGTGCGGGTAACAATGACACAGCGCATACGGTGGAATTAGCCGCCCAAGCAGCAGCTTGCGGCGTTCATGGTTTGTTGATTGTTGCCCCCTATTACAACAAGCCTCCGCAAAGCGGAATTCAGGCACACTTTGAAGCAGTAGCAAACTCAACGGATTTGCCAATTATGATTTACGACATTCCTGGTAGAGCTGGCGTGCCAATTGAGACAGAAACAATTTTGAGACTAGCTGAACATCCGCGGATTTTGGCTAATAAGGATGCTAAGGGTGATGTTTTTGCAGCCACTCAGGTCATGTCTCGGACTGGGCTTGCTTATTATTCTGGTGATGATGGCTTGAATTTACCGCTGCTAGCGAGCGGAGCTGTGGGAGTAGTCAGCGTTACGGGCCATGTTGTGGCTGATCGTAACTTGGCCATGGTCAATGCAGTTGCACATAATGACATTGCGCTTGCTCGTGAAATTGCATATTCTCTAGTCCCGATAACTGAGGGCTTAATGACGCGCGCTCAAGGGGCCATCATGGTCAAAGCTGCGTTAGACATGCTCAACTGTGCTGGTGGTGGTTCGTTAAGACTTCCTTTGGTTCCAGCAACGCAAGATCAACGCGATGTTTTGCGTACTGACTTGCGTGCCGGTGGTTTGAACCTGTGACACATCCACATCCGGATCTAGGCCTGCCACCTCAGTTAGAAAAGGGCGCCCTTCGTATTGTCGCGCTCGGCGGACTTGGTGAAATTGGTCGGAACATGACCGTTCTAGAGTTCGATGGCAAGTTGCTGATTGTTGACTGTGGTGTTTTATTTCCTGAGGAATCACAACCTGGTGTTGATCTGATTCTGCCTGACTTTGATTACATTCGTGATCGCCTCGATGATATTGTGGCAATCGTCCTAACACATGGTCATGAAGATCACATCGGTGCTGTTCCATATTTACTTCGCGAAAAAGCGGACATTCCAATCATTGGTTCGCAGTTAACTTTGGCATTCATTGAAGCCAAACTAAAAGAACATCGCATCAAGGCCTACACGCACACCGTTAAAGAGGGTGGCTTTGAGCAACTTGGCCCGTTTAACTTGGAATTTATAGCCGTCAACCACTCAATTCCAGATGCCTTGGCTGTTGCTGTGCGCACTGATGCTGGCCTCGTTTTGATGACTGGTGATTTCAAGATGGACCAGTTGCCTCTTGATGGTCGGGTAACCGATCTAAATGCTTTCGCTCGATTGGGTGATGAAGGCGTAGATCTATTCATGGTTGATTCGACAAATGCTGAGGTGCCCGGTTTTGTTGCATCTGAGCGGGACATCATTCCAGTCTTAGATCGAGTTATTGGCAAGGCCACAGGACGAGTAATCGTTGCTTCCTTTGCATCACATGTTCATCGCGTTCAACAGATTATTGATGTAGCTACAGCAAATAATCGCAAGGTTGCTTTCGTAGGTCGATCGATGGTGCGAAATATGGCAGTTGCCCGAGATTTGGGCTTCCTTACGATTCCGGGAAGCACTCTTATATCAAGTGATGAAATTTCTAGAATGCCCGATGATGAAGCAGTTTTGATTTGCACTGGCTCACAGGGCGAACCAATGGCGGCACTAAGTCGGATTGCAAATAGTGATCACGCAATTTCAGTGGGCGAGAATGACACCATCATCTTGGCATCGTCTTTGATCCCAGGCAACGAGAATCCGGTTAACCGAATTATCAACGCCTTAACCAGACTTGGTGCGAAGGTAGTCCACAAGGGAAATGCCCTCGTTCACGTTTCCGGACATGCTGCAGCCGGGGAATTACTATATTGCTACAACATTGTTAAGCCCCGCAATGTCATGCCAATCCATGGCGAGTGGCGTCACAT
>VFKC01000109.1 GCA_009885745.1 Actinomycetota bacterium | reverse complement strand
TTGGTCACGTTCGCGACCTACCCGAGCGCGCTGTTGATGTGCCGGCCGAGATCAAAAAGCAGCCATGGGGGCGCATGGCAATCAATGTCGAAGATGATTTTGCCGCTTATTACGTAGTCAGTTCCAAGAAAAAAGATAAAGTCGCTGAACTCAAGCGAAAGCTTGCTGATGCTGACGAACTTTTACTGGCTACTGATGAGGACCGCGAGGGTGAAGCAATCGCCTGGCACCTAATGGAAATCCTGCGACCTAAAGTTCCGGTCCGCCGAATGGTTTTTCACGAAATTACCCCTGAAGCAATCCGTCACGCTGCCGAGTCCACGCGCGACTTGGATATGGCAATGGTCGAGGCGCAAGAAACTCGCCGCCTAATTGATCGTCTTTATGGTTTTGAAGTTTCTCCAGTTCTTTGGCGCAAGGTTCAAGCCGGACTTTCGGCTGGCCGCGTGCAGTCTGTGGCTACTCGCCTGATTGTGGAACGCGAACGCGAACGTATTGCTTATCGCAGTGCGAACTATTGGGACATTGAAGGCATCTTTGACCCAGCATCTTTTAGCGCTGACTTGGTGGCTGTTGATGGGGTTCGAGTTGCCTCAGGTAAAGACTTTAATTCGCTCGGCCAATTAACTTCACCAAACGGCTTGACGCATCTCAACGAAGCTGATGCCCGATCACTTTGTGATTCGCTCGCACAGTCTGCATTTACAGTGCGCAAGGTTGATGAGAAGCCGTATACCAATCGTCCCAAAGCACCATTTATGACTTCCACGCTTCAGCAAGCCGCATCTGGTCGTCTCAAGTGGGGTGCACAACGCACTATGCGCGTGGCACAGGGACTCTATGAGCGCGGTTACATCACATACATGCGTACAGACAGCACAACGCTGTCCGAGTCTGCAATCAAGGCTGCACGCGCACAAGCGGCATCCTTGTATGGCGCAGATCATATTCCTGACGCGCCTCGCCGTTACGACCGCAAAGTTAAGAATGCGCAAGAGGCACACGAGGCCATCCGCCCAGCCGGAGACGTCTTTCGTACTCCAGCCGAAGTTGCCGGTGAATTGGTTGGCGATGAATTCGCTTTGTATGACTTGATCTGGAAGCGCACCATTGCCAGCCAGATGGCTGATGCTCGTGGCACAACTGCCTCAATCCGTTTGGGCGCAACTTCAGGTGATGGCCGCGACGCAGAGTTTTCTGCCAGTGGCACTGTGATAACTTTCCGTGGCCACTTGGCTGCCTATGACGATGCCGACGAAGATCATGAAGCCAAAGATCAGGCTCGACGTTTACCAAACTTGGCCGTTGGAGATTCGGTTACCCCAACACAGTTGAGCCCAACGGGCCACAACACCAATCCGCCTGCTCGTTACACCGAAGCATCGCTCGTCCAAAAACTTGAAGAGCTCGGCATTGGTCGACCTTCTACTTATGCCTCAATCATCAGTCGCATCATCGACCAGGGCTACATCTGGAAGCGCGGCAGCGCACTTGTTCCGCATTTCTTAGCCTTCACTGTTGTGCGCTTGATGGAAGAAAACTTCGGTCAGTTAGTTGACTACGATTTCACCGCGCAACTTGAAGAGGTCCTGGACCGAGTAGCTCGTGGTGAAGAGCAGCGCCTTGATGTTTTGAAGCGGTTTTATTTCGGTGATGACACTAATGCCGAATCAATTTTCCCTGGGCTGGCTCCGCTAGTTGCGGTGTATGGCGACATCGATGCACGTGGCATGGCAACTATCCCAATCGAAGGTTCGGATGCGGTCATTCGCGTTGGTCGTTACGGCCCGTACCTTGAACGTGGCGAGACTCGTGCCAACATTCCATCGGACATGCCACCGGATGAGTTAGACGCTGAAAAAGCTGAAGAACTTTTCAATGCCCCATCGGGTGAACGCGAACTAGGTACTGATTCTGAAACTGGTCGCTTGATTATGGCCAAGACTGGGCGTTATGGTTCGTACTTCACCGAGGTACTTCCCGAAGATTCACCTAAGTCTGCCAAGCCACGCACTGCATCTTTGTTCTCAACGATGGAAGTTGAAACGGTAACTCTCGATGATGCTTTGCGTATGTTCACGTTGCCTCGCGAAATTGGTGTCGATCCAGCTGATGGGGAAACCATCACTGCTCAAAATGGTCGTTACGGTCCTTACTTGTTGAAGATTAAAGACTCGCGCAATCTACCGGGCGAAGAAGCAATCTTTACTTGCACACTTGAAGAAGCACTTGCACTTTATGCTCAGCCCAAATTGCGCCGTGGCCGCGGTCAAGCAGCCGAGCCGCTAAAAATTATTGGCGCCGATCCTTCGACTGGAAAAGAAGTTGTTGTTCGTGAGGGTCGTTTCGGTATCTACATCACCGATGGGGAAACTAACGCTTCGCTTCGTGGTGGTGATTCTGTGGAAACGATTTCCATTGAACGCGCCTCCGATTTGCTTGCCGAACGTCGGGCTGCTGGCCCAACTCCGAAAAAGACCGCTGCTCGTAAGGCCCCAGCCAAAAAGACCGCAGCCACCAAAAAGGCAGTTGCCAAGCGCAGCGCAGTCAAGAAGGTAGCGGCTAAAAAGGCACCAGCCAAAAAGAGTGGCATTGGCAAGACTGCCGCGCAAAAGGCTACTGACACAGTCACCAAATAGAGTGTGTGTGTGACTACAGGGTTTTTCATCGCCATCGAAGGTGGCGAAGGTGCGGGTAAATCAACCCAAGCAAACTTGTTGGCTAAGCACCTCCAATCCTTGGGCTTTGAAGTAGTTACAACTCGCGAGCCCGGTGGAACGCATACTGCGGAAAAAATCCGCGATATTTTGCTTGACCCAAAAATCGATGACATGCCTGCCACAACAGAAGCTCTACTTTTTGCCGCTGCCCGCGCAGACCATGCAGCAAATCTAATTCGTCCGGCACTCGAGCGTGGCGCAGTTGTGATATGCGACCGTTACATCGAGTCCTCTGTGGCCTACCAAGGCGCTGCTCGCGGACTTGGCGTTGATTACATCCGTCAACTTAGCGCGTGGGCGACACACGACTTGATGCCTGATTTCACAATTTACATCGATGTCCCAGTGACAGATTCTGCTGAAAGAATGGAAGGCACTGACCGGATGGAAATCCAGTCACGTGACTTCCACACTCTTGTTCATCAAGCCTTCCGCGACATCGCTTCGAATTCGAATAGCGCACATGTCCAGATTGATGGCACCCGCGATCGTGAAGACATCGCGGAACAAATTTCAACTGCAGTCACAGAGGCAATGAAGTCCCGATGACGAGCTTTGATGTAATCATCGGCCAGGATGCAGCCGTCCACGAACTACAACATGCCGCCGCCGATGCTAACGGAAAATTACTCAGCGACGAATCTTCAGCAATGACTCATGCGTGGCTAATAACCGGCCCACCAGGAAGCGGGCGAAGCACTTTGGCGCTGGCTTTTGCCTGTGCACTTGTTTGCTCACAAGGTGGCTGTGGCACTTGTATTGATTGCCGCAATGTTGTTTCCGGTGTTCATGCCGATGTCGAGCATGTGATTCCCGAAGGGGTGCACTACTCAATCGCCAATACTGTGGCATTAATTGAGCGAGCCTCAATGATGCCAACTCGCGCACCTTGGCACATCATCTTGATCGAAGATGTTGATCGCTTAAATGTGGACGCGGCATCGGTATTGCTAAAGAGCCTTGAAGAACCACCGCCACAAACTGTATGGCTATTGTGTGCGCCAACAGCAGAGGATGTGTTCGACACTATCCGTAGCCGTTGTCGCCAAGTTCATCTCTCAACTCCTTCGCTGGGCGCCATAGCTGAACAGTTGGTCTCACGTTTTGGTATTGATCCAGCAATGGCTGAATTTGCTACTCGAGTTTCCCAGGGACACATTGGGCGCGCACGCGCGATTGCCACTGATGAACAGGTTCGAATTCGTCGTCAAGAGATTTTGGACATCCCTTCCCGACTCAAAACAGTCTCTGCGTGTTTTTCCTATGCCAGCCAAATCGTGGCCACAGTTGCAGCCGACACTGATTCGATTGTCGGGGTACTTGATACACAGGATGAAGAAAACATCAAGGTTATGTTTGGTGAAGGCGCTTCGGGTAAAGGTTTACGTGGTATCGAGCGCGCTAAAAAATCTGCCATTAAAGATCTAGAAAAAAGGCATAAGGATCGCCGCCGCCGAGTTGTTGCCGATCAGTATTCCCGAGTGCTCTTGGATCTAACTGGTTTGTATCGCGACATCTTGGTAATCCAGTCACAGGCCGCAGTCCCGCTAATCAATGAGGAACTGCGCCCAACTTTAGAACGCTTGGCAGATCTAGACACTGAAACTCAAACGTTGCAGCGCATTGATGCCATAAATGAATCCCGCGATCACCTACTGGCCAACGTGACCCCTTTATCGGTTTTCGAGTCACTTTTGGTAACCCTTCGCGAGCCTGCTTTGGAATCTGTCAAAGTTTAAACATCTTGAGCCTGGTGAAGTTACCCTTGAAGGACGCACCGAAACAGTTAGAGGTCATAAATGCGCAGGTACACAACTTTTGTTGGACTGGTTTTCCTTAGCATTTTGGCGCTGATTGCGTTCAACTCGATTGATACGAACTCACCAACTCCAACAAAGTCACCAACTTCGACAGCCACCTTCTCATCGGTTAACGCAGGACTAGCGGATTATTATGCTCAAGATCTAATCTGGAAAGATTGTGATGGGGGATTTGAATGCAGCGTCCTAAGTGTTCCGCTTGATTATGCGAATCCAAACCAGCAAGCCATCACAATTTCAGTAATTCGACTTGCAACAGATTCGGCAGTTGGTTCACTTCTACTTAATCCCGGTGGACCTGGTGGTTCTGGCATTGAATATGTGCGAGCAGCAAATTATGTTGTCAGCTCAAAATTGATCAAACTTTACGACATCATCGGATTTGATCCTCGTGGTGTTGGGCAAAGTACTCCTGTTGAATGTTTAGATGACAAACAAACAGACGAGTTAATTGCTGCGGACGGTTCACCTGATAACCAAGAGGAAATCGATCAATCGGTGCTACTGAGTAAACAACTTGCTAGTGGGTGCGCTGAAAAATCACCAGAAATCTATGCACACATGGACACCGTCAATGCTGCTCGGGATATAGATATCTTGCGCAGTGCACTCGGTGATACAAAACTAAATTGGCTTGGGAAAAGTTACGGCACATTTTTAGGCGCAACTTATGCTGACCTTTTCCCAAAGAAAGTTGGCCGAATGGTTTTAGATGGCGCTATCGACCCCACTCTTACTAACGAAAAACTTTCCTTAGGCCAAGCTCTAGGTTTCGAAAATGCCCTTAGCCGCTTTGTCGAAGATTGCACTACCCATGGTGATTGCCCACTGGATAGTTCTGGCCCCAAAGGTATTGCTCAAGTTGCCAAGATGTTGGACAACTTAGACGCTAAGTCTGGCCGTCTTTCTGACGGCCGCATTTTCACTCAGGCCATGGGTGTAACTGGTGTACTTGGTTCGCTTTACGACAAGGTTTACGGTTGGCCACAACTTCGCGCAGACTTAAGCAAAGCTTTATTGGGGGACTACAGCGGACTAGGTGCGAGCCTTGACCTTTATATAAGTCGTGATCAAAATGGGAAATACACAAATAATTCCAATGACGCGATTGCCGCGGTCAATTGTCTTGACCGCCCTGATAGACCGACGGTTTCGCAGACCAAAATCTTGGCAGCTGATTGGAAAGTACAGGCGCCACGATTCGGCGAGTATGTAGCTTGGTCGAACGTTAGCTGTTTGTTTTGGAAGAGTCCTGCCACCGGAGTACCTGGGCCAATAACAGCGGCTGGTTCACCTGAGATTTTGGTCGTGGGCACAGTCCACGATCCAGCAACTCCAATGAAATGGGCCAAAGCGCTTGCCAGCCAACTAAGTAAGGGAATCCTGCTAACTCTCGATGGTGATGGCCACACTGCATACATGCAGGGATCAAAATGCATTGATCAAGTAGTAGATAATTATTTTGTGACAGGTACCGCAAAACCCGGTATCACCTGCACTGATGGTCCTTAATCTTCATGATTTAGGCACCTAAATTGGCTTTTCAGAGTTACAAACATGAAGGTAGTCTTTACTTGCACCTTTATTCGGAGTAACAAATTGATGCTTGATACCAGCGAACGCCAAACCGGAGTTATCGCTAAAGCCTCTGGGGTTATTGCATTTTTCCTGGGCTTTATTGATCTTTCCATCATCCTTTTGCCGAGCCTTCATCGAATACTGGTTGATCGCTTTAACGAATTGCCCGGTGTCTTGGGAAATGCCGCATTAGTAGCCACAGTATTTCGTGGCGTTATCTTGATGTTGCTTGCTGATGGTTTGGCCCGGCGAAAGCATCGTGCTTGGTTAGTGACGGTTTGGATTCTGGCACTTTCAGTCGCAGTGCCAGTGGTCTTAAATATTTCATCAGGTCGGCATTTTAATTTCGTTCAGATTTATCCAGCATTCTTTTTAGTCGTCCTAATTTATGCCCGCGCGCAGTTCTATGCATTGCCTGATACACGCTCACTTTTACAAAGCGTCAAACTGTTACTCCTTTCTTGCACAATCGCGTTAAGTGGTGGAATTTTCGTTACTTATTTGCGTCTGCAAAACCTCGGGATGCCGTTAAGTTTTCAAAACTTCGCAGCAAGTGTCATTCCAGGATTTTTCGGTATCGAAACTTCGATTACGCAAGGTGAAGGTCGTGGTGCTTACTTCACATATTTTGTTTTGTTGACTCTAGGCATTTGCAGCGTTCTTCCCGCGCTAATCAATTTTCTTGCTGCTCCAAATCCAAAGCCGTCACTTTCGCCGGCAGATGATTTTGAAATTCGCCAGCTCTTAGAGCAATTCGGTAGCAGTGATTCCCTCGGCTACTTTTCCTTACGTCGCGATAAGTCCGTGGTGTGGGCTGAAAACCGAAAAGCGTGTATCGCATATCGCGTGACAATGGGTGTGATGTTAGCAAGCGGCGATCCAATTGGAGATCCAGATTCCTGGCCCGAAGCCATAGATGCATTTGTGCAAATGGCTCGTATCCACGGTTGGATTCCTGCTGTTGCCGGCGCCAGCGAACAGGGTGCAAGAGTATGGACGCGTGAAGCAAATTTGAATGCTTTAGAAATCGGCGATGAAGCAATTTTGAATCCGGCAACTTTCACCCTCGAAGGTCGTTCGATGCGCAATGTGCGCCAGATGGTAAATCGGACCTATCGACTTGGTTACACAGCGATTGCCTCTAGGACTCAGGACTTAGCAATAGCGGAATCTCGCGAACTTGGTCAAGCAGCTGAGAGTTGGCGCAATGGAAAAACCGAGCGTGGCTATTCAATGGCGCTAGGTCGCATAGGCGAGCCTCAAGATGGTCAGACAGTTGTAGTGCGTGCCTTCAAAGATGAAAAACTTATGGCCTTTGTTTCCCTTGTCCCTTGGGGTGAAAATGGTGTCTCGCTAGATCTGATGAGACGTTCGCCAGATTGCAATCCGGGGCTAAACGACTTACTGATCTGTTCGTTGATGGATCAGGCACCGGTATTGGGAATCACTCATGTCTCGTTAAATTTTGCGAGTTTTCGGGGCATATTGGATCGCGGGGAACGTCTTGGCGCAACCCCGCTTACCCGATTGAATCGCAAAATATTGGTCTTCGCTTCGCGTTGGGTTCAAATTGATTCGCTGTATCGCTTTAATGAAAAGTTTGGCCCCACTTGGCAGCCACGCTTCTTGCTTTATCAAGGTGGCCGTGAATTCCCACGCGCTGGCTTAGCGTTTCTCAAGGCAGAAGGTTTTATCCGAACAACAATTCGCACTGAGAAGAAAGTTTGATTCCGTGCGCGTGATGAATAAATCACATCAAGCTACTTTTTGAAAACTAAGCCTTTAATCTTTTTCAGCAAAACGCGTATCGCCAGTCCACCTGATTTGCTAACCATGTATCCACCCCAAAAATTCTTAAAGAACTTCTGTTCAAATTCATGCTGTTCACTTTGCAGTTCGCTAAGAGATGCCACCAGATCCGCAGCGGTACTTGCCAGAACTGAACCAGTTCCCCCAGCGGGAATCGGGATCTGCGGATGCACAAAATTCGTCTCGCCACTTATTCCCTGATCGACTAGCAGTGCCTGACCTGAAACTATAAACAATTTGCCAAGGCTGGCCGTGATGCGATCGTGGACCACGTCATTGTTCCCCATGATGGTAAAGACTCCGTGCTCTGCCATGGTCGCAAATACTTGCGCTTCATCACGATCTGAATATTGGCGCCCAGCGATTGTGGCGAGGTAAACCTCAGTTAGGCCTTTGCGTTGTTCAAAAAAAGTTCGTCTTTCTGCAATGGCTTTTGTGCCTTGTCCGAGGAAAAAGTCCTTGCGCCCTGACTTAATCGGAGTCTGCAGGTATCCCAAATTCAATTGGCCAGTGCCAACTTTGACAATCTCTTCATGATCTTGCGCCAGTTTTATCAGGTGATCCATCGCTGCCAAGAAATCTGGCTCAAGCACGATGTCTTCTTCCAAAAAGATTGCCCAGTTGGCATCTTCATTCGCGAAGACTTTCGTTTGCAACTCAAAGGTTGATTCACCAATGCCGACATTGCTCGCAAATTGCAAAATTGTAGCGGCGGGAAAATATTCAGTAACCAAGGCAGCTACTTGTGCGGTGTTATCCGCTCTTCCGCGTATTTCATCAAGTGAACCACTAAATCCATCAACAGAAAAAGTTAGCAAACTAGCGTCAACAGGAATACTTTGGCTGGCTAGGGAGCTTAAAAGTTCACGAACATGTTCTGGTCGATTGAACAGACGAATACCGATTGGCCATGCTGTGAAAGTCGAACTAGCCATGTACGCATCACCTAAAAAATTTCTGGGACTGAGCCTAAGTCAAATTGTTACTTCAAATCTAACCCCTAGGTCTAATGGTTCGCGAAACACGCCACGGCTATCTCCTGCTGAATAACGCAATCAACAGTAATCTTTTGGTCATGGGTCTTCACATAAAGCCGGGTACTGACTGGGCATCAACTTACGCACAAGCCGCACGACTAGCACCGGAAGCATTCGATGCTACTCGGATAAATAACCTCGTAATGGGCGAGTGGCAAAACATTGGCACCCCCGGCGAGCACGTAAACCCGGTCGATCAAATGCCGATTCCAGGACCCCCGCGTATCAATCACGACGAAGCAGTCGCAGCCGTGGCTGATGCGGTTCGCCAGCATAAAGAGTGGGCCAAGGTCGATCTTGATGAACGAAAAGTCCGAGTCTCACAGGCACTTGATGGTCTGCGTGAGGTCCGCGACACCATTGCGATGTTGTTGGTTTGGGAAATTGGCAAGCCTTGGAAAATTGCGTGCGCTGATATTGACCGTTGTATTGACGGTGTCGAGTGGTACTTGACGCAGATTGATCGTCAGATGGATGGACGAAAGCCACTTTCCGGCCCAGTCTCAAACATCGCGTCTTGGAATTACCCACTTAGTGTTTTGGTGCACGCTGAATTGGTTCAGGTTTTGGCTGGAAATGCAGTTATCGCAAAGACCCCATCACAGGGTGGTTTTCATGCGCTTACTCTGGCGCACGCGATGATGGCTCGCGCGGGATTGCCGGTCACTTTACTTTCTGGAGTCGGCAGCCAACTTGGCGATGCGCTAATCTCATCGCCAGATCTAGGAGCTTTGGCTTTCGTCGGTGGTCGTTCAAACGGACGCTCAGCCGCTGAGCGTCTGGCTAATTACGACAAGCGCCACATTCTTGAACAAGAAGGTCTCAACGCCTGGGGTATTTGGGATTTCAGTAACTGGGATGACCTTGCTCCTCATCTTCGTAAAGGTTTCGAATATGCAAAACAACGTTGTACGGCATACCCACGCTATGTAGTCCAACGTCGCTTATTCCCTGAGTTCTTGGATATGTATTTACCAATCGTCGCCAATCTTCGTTTTGGCCATCCTTGTGCGGTGCAGTCTGATGAGGACGAATTACCAGAGCTCGAATTTGGTCCAGTCATTCACAAGAACAAGGCAGCCGAATTGCGTCGTCAGTATGACGAAGCAATCAACACTGGTGGCATCCCGATTTATCACGGAGATTTGTCTAAGGGCCAGTTCCTTGCTGGCCAAGACATCTCGGCTTATGTTGCGCCATCTTGTGTGCTAGAACCGCCTCGTGCTTGGTCACTGCATCATGGTGAGCCTTTCGGTCCACTTGATTCCATCGTCTTGGTTGATACCGAAGCCGAATTCATTGCCGCTATGAACGTCTCCAACGGCAATCTGGTTTCTTCTGTTGCCACGACTGACCTGGGATTTGCCTCGCGCGTCCGAGAAGAAATTCAAGCATTCAAATTCGGAGTCAACAAGCCGCGCTCGCGTGGTGACCGCGAGGAATACTTCGGTGGTCGCGGGTCATCATGGCGCGGCGCATTTGTTGGCGGCGACTTACTTGTGGATTCGGTCACAGATGGCGAGCGCGCATTGTTCGGTAACTTCCCGTCTGGTTCCCGTTACCCAACGGGTCTGGATAGTTAGCCCAACACGCTAGGCAAAGTGATTACGGTGCGCAATCCACCGAGGTCACTTTGCTCAATGTGGAATTGCCCCTGATGTTGGCGCACTATCGCCGACATAATGCTCATACCCAGGCCTGATCCGCCAGATTCTCTGGCTCGCGATCTGTCGAACCTCTGGAAATGCCCAACCCCATTGGTGTAGGCGCTCATTGGCAGTCCGGTACCACCGTCATCAATGGTAATAACAATGCCGGCCACATCTTGTTGCACTTGTACGCGCACCTTGGCTATGGCTTGAGTGTGTCGATGTAGATTGGAAAAAATATTTGCGACCAGTTGATTAACTAAAGTCGTCGAGCCCGAGACTTCAAGCCCGGCAGTGATTGCAATCTCGATTGGTCTTTCTGGTTGTAAGGTCGCTAGGTCATTGGCATGCATGTGCACAATGTCCGATACCGCCACAACCTCCGATGTGTTCTGGCTCGTCTCGCCGAGTTCAGCGAGTAAAAGCAGATCGCCAATCAGCTCTTCCATGCGGGCAACTTCAGTAGAGATGCGTTCAAAATATCGAGCGTTGTCATCAACTTGTCCAGATGGACCAGCAGCCAGTAATTCCGAATAGCCCTTTATGACAGTAAGTGGAGTGCGAAGTTCATGAGAGGCATCCCCGAGAAAATTCTTCATTCGCCCTTGGGTCTCACGCTCGAGAGTCACTGCAGACTTCAATGCTTCGACCATAATTTCTAGGGCCTTAGCCAACTGAACGACTTCAGAGTTACCTGACCTAGGTCGTATGTGAACCTCTTGCTCGCCCTCGGAGATTGCGGTGGCATCACTGATCAACTCTTCTATGGCGTCTATGTCTCGTTTAATAATCCAGCTCATCAACAATGATCCGAGTAATGCCGAGAGTAAAACGAACAGTGCCAAAATACGGATATTTCGTAGTGTGTTATCGCGAACATCGTGTAGCGACAAAGCAACTATGACGTATTCATCATCGGGTAAGGCGGCGGCTCGTAAACGAATGTCCTCATTTGTCCGGATTGTGATTGCGCCCTTTGTGGCCTCGAGTAACTGTGGCTTGGTCGGGGTGCGGGTAACAGTGGCGCGTGATTCGCTTAAAACAGTTACTTCACCAGTGACTGCAATGTAGGCAATCGTTAGAGCGACCGAGCTTTCTTGGCCGACTAATAGCGCCTGGCTCAGCGGATCCTTCTGATGATTCTCAATTTCAACTGCTGCATTGTTCAATATCGCATCAATCTTTGTTACTTCTGATTGATGACTTGCAAATAAGGCGACGCCCCCGACGGCAATAGCAACCGAGGTAATCGTCACAAGTGTCGTGACTCGAATTCGTGTTTGTAATTTCACTCAGAACCAACAATTTTAAATCCGACACCGCGGATTGTTTTGATACCTTCGAATCCGTCTCGATGTAGTTTCTTGCGCAGATATGAAATGTAGGTATCAACCACAGAGGTATTCATGTCATAGGGCATAGCCCAAACGTTGTCCATCAAAATCCTTTTTGAAACGACTTTGCCTTCTTGCTGGATGAGTACTTGTAGGAGCCGATATTCGGTCGGAGATAGGTCAATCACAGTCTCATTAAATTTCACCTGATGCAGGCTGTCGTTAATTGAAATAGGTCCACAAGTCACTTCCTTGATGGCTTCATCACTAGGCTTGCTGCGACGCAAGATCGCTTGGATACGCAGCAATAATTCTTCAAGCCCAAATGGCTTTGTCACGTAGTCATCAGCGCCGATTGTGAGGCCTTTTGCAACATCGGGCCGTTCACCTCGAGCAGTTAGGAACAGAGTTGGAGTCGTGTCTCCACTGGCCCGCAGCCGCTCCAAAAATTCGTACCCGTCCATTCGCGGCATATTCACATCAACAATTACTAAGTCCACAGGATTTGCGCGCAATGCACTAAGTGCCTGCACACCGTCTCCAGCCAGAAATGTCTGGTAATTGGAAAGCCTCAGGGCATCGTTTAGCAGATCGCGAATGCCTGCTTCATCATCGACAATCAAGATCTTTACGCCGCTCAATTTTCCCCCAGAAAATTCTTGTCTCTATTCTTTTTCGTATCTAATTCTTAATGTTAGATACCTAATTGGATGATTCGTTAATTCTGTGGGTTATCGCAGTGTTCTCACAGCATTTTCACAGGGTTTATGGGGCACCATTAAATAAGTGATCACATCCTGTGACTTACAGAAATGAGTTTGACATGATTTCTAAGACTTCCAAGTTCCTTGCCGTCGGTGCGCTTAGCCTGGCGCTAATTTCCGGTGGAGCCTCAGCAAGTTTTGCTGATACTGCGCCAACGAATACCACGACAGCCACAGCTGAACTTAAGGCAAAGGTTAAGGCTGCCAAAGCAGCAGTAAAAGCCGCCAAGGCAGAATACAAGAGCGCGTTAGGTTCATACAACGGCTCTAAAAAGAATCGCACGAATCTTTACAAGAAGGCCCACCGTGCCCACCAGAAGTTGACTGATGAGCAAAAGGCTGCAGTGAAAGTTATTCGTGACGCTTTTCATGCCTCGATGAAGGTTGCAAAAACTACTTATGATGCTGCCAAGGATGCTGCTGTTTCTGCTGAAGAAATCTCAGCTGCTCGTGCTGCAAAGGATGCGGCTTATGCATCTGCTGCTGCCACGCGCGATGCGGCTATCACTGCATTAGGAATAGTTGCACCGCTTCCAAAGTTTGGTAAGCATCACGGCCCAAATAACGGCCCACATGGCGGACCAAAGCATAAGTAATTTTTCGTGACTGTTTAATGCAGTAACGATTAATGGATCCCGCTGGGGTTGGCACTCACACAAGCGCCAACCCCAGCGGGTTTTTCTATGATCTTTTACCGCTTTGCGCTGAGTGGGTACTCCAATTAATCCATACGCGATTAGGGCGAATAATCACTAAATAGGTCAATGATTAGTCCTTGCGGATTTTGTAATAGGTTATGACTAATTAATTTGAGAGGGCAAGGCATTGAAATCAGGTCGCTTCGTTCTTCTTGATGGCCTGCGGGGTCTGGCTGCGATCGGAATTGTTTTCTACCATGTCGCACATATCGACTTTCCAATTTTTTCTTGCTTATTTCTGCTCGTCGATTTCTTCTTTGTCTTAAGCGGTTTTGTCCTAGAACCAACCATGCCAAATTCACGGGCCAAATTCTGGCCACAAGCCCGCAAGTTTGCCTTCAAGCGCTTTCTGCGTTTCTGGCCGATGCTCCTGGTCGTATTGGCATTTCGGGTAACTACATGTGGGGCTTGGACCTTGCTTGGCAACTCAGATGTCCAATATTGCGGAACAATGTCTGCTGGTGATTACACCCTGTCGCTAATTTCAGCGGCGCTATTGTTACAGCTTGTTGTGCCGGCAGCCAAAATTTTCGGCGTCCCGCTCTGGAGTCTCTCGGCAGAATGGTTCGCCAATCTTTTTGCGATGCCAGTAACTGCGTCTAAGAATCGATGGGTTTTACCTATTGGAATTTTGGCAGGATACGTGATTTTGGTTTATGGGTGGCGAACCAACAATACGAGTCAGGCAATCATTATCGGATATGCCGGATTGGGTCGAGCAATCGTCGGCTTTTTCATGGGTATTGCGTTGCGCCGTTGGCACAATTCACGCGAGCGCCAATTCTCTTTACTAGGCCTAACTCTGGGCGCCTTGATAACAGTTGGGCTCTTCGCCTACCAACTAACCGCTTTGCCTGGTGTTTTGATTCTGGCCGCCCCGGTGTTTACGCTTTTGGTTTCACAAGTTGCAGCAATTGACGAGGATCGCCTAAAACTAAACTTGCGAGCCACAGCTAGTTATCTAGGTTGGCTTTCCTTTGGTATTTACGCTTGGCACGAAAACATCAGATTCCTATTTAAAGCACTTAATACCCGTGAGGCCATCGACAGTGTTATTCAAGACAAATTCCTGAGCAGTTTCGTACTGTTTGTGATTGTGCTTATCGTGAGTGCTGGTTTTACTCATCTGACCATTCGATTTATTGAACGGCCAATCAATAACCGTTGGGGCAAAGGTAAACCTGTAAAGCAAGAAGCCAGCGTTTCTTAACGAGGTGTTGCGTCAATTAAAGTGTGAGGCGTTTTGGC
>VFKC01000062.1 GCA_009885745.1 Actinomycetota bacterium | reverse complement strand
TGCGCCGAAGATCCTCAAGGCATTAAGTCGATCTAGCAAATAGCGCTTAGTCCGACCTAAAAGTTAAATGTGGCAGTTACTGGGGCGTGATCGCTCCAGCGTTCAGCGTAGGTATCAGCACGATTGACGACAACATCGGTGCAATATGGGGCTAATTTCTCGGTTGCCAAATGGTAATCAATGCGCCAGCCAGCATCATTGTCGAATGCCTGCCCACGCCAAGACCACCAGGTGTATGGCCCTTCAATTTCGCCAGCAACTTTGCGGCCTAAATCTGTGATGCCATGCTTGGTGAACCAGGCATCAAAATAGGCGCGTTCTTCAGGCAGGAAGCCAGCCTTTTTTAGGTTGCCTTTCCAGTTCTTCAAATCTGCTTCGCGATGAGCGACATTCAAGTCACCGCAGGCTAGGAATAACTCGCCTGATTTTTGAGCAGATTTCAACCGCTTAGTCATCTCATCAAGAAAACGATATTTTTCCTGTTGCACTGGCTTTTCGGCATCACCACTGTGCACATAAATTGAAGCCACAGTTAATGGGCCAGCAGAGGTGTCAATTGTTGCTTGCACCCAGCGACCAGTATCAGCAAACTCTTTGGCGCCTATTCCGGTTTTGACATTGGCAAGTGGAAGCGTACTTAAAATTGCGACACCAGCATGGCCAAGTCGAGCACTTGAATCGTGGGCAACATGTAAGTCGCCTAATCCATGCTCGCCAAGTACTTCGTGCAGTTGCTCAGTAGTTGCTCGAACTTCTTGCAGACAAATAACTTGTGCCGCGCCCGAATCAACTTGTGACTTGAGCCAAGTGAATCCACCACGTTTTGCAGTGGCGCGAACACCATTTGCATTTACTGAAATAACGCCAAGCATCGCTTAAGCAGACATCGCTTTCTGCAAGTTGTCGTTGATTGCGCCAAGGAACTCTTCCGTAGTCAAGTAAGGCTGATCCTTGGAAATCAATAACGCGAGATCCTTAGTCATCTTGCCTGATTCCACAGTTTCGATGCAGACGCGCTCAAGTGTCTCGGCGAACTCAGTTACTTCTGGAGTGCCATCCAACTTGCCGCGATGAGCAAGGCCCTGCGTCCACGCGAAGATGGAAGCAATCGGGTTAGTTGAGGTTGGCTTACCCTGCTGATGTTGACGGTAGTGACGAGTCACTGTGCCATGAGCTGCTTCGGCTTCAACAGTTTTGCCATCAGGCGACATCAAAACACTGGTCATCAAACCGAGTGAGCCAAAGCCTTGTGCCACAGTGTCGCTCTGCACGTCGCCGTCGTAGTTCTTGCAGGCCCAGACATAGCCACCTTCCCACTTCATGGCACTTGCCACCATGTCATCGATTAAGCGGTGTTCGTAGGTGATGCCGGCCGCTTCGAACTTGTCCTTGAACTCGGTCTGGAAGATTTCTTCGAAGATGTCTTTGAAGCGACCGTCGTATGCCTTCATGATGGTGTTCTTGGTTGAAAGGTAGACCGGGTAGTTACGGTTCAGGCCGTACTCAAGTGATGCGCGAGCAAAATCGCGGATCGAGTCATCAAGGTTGTACATAGCCATTGCCACACCAGCACTTGGGAAATCGAACACGTTAAGTTCAACTGGCTCTGAGCCATCCTTTGGTGTGTAGGTAAGAGTCAATTTGCCTTCGCCAGGAACGACAAGGTCAGTTGCGCGATACTGATCGCCGAATGCGTGACGGCCAATAATGATTGGCTTAGTCCAACCTGGGACAAGGCGCGGGATGTTGCTGATGATGATTGGCTCACGGAAAATGACGCCACCAAGAATGTTGCGCAGGGTGCCGTTTGGTGACTTCCACATTTTCTTTAGGCCGAATTCTTCAACGCGTGCTTCATCTGGAGTGATGGTTGCGCACTTGATGCCAACGCCATGCTTTTTGATTGCGTTAGCCGCATCAATAGTCACCTGATCGTCAGTGGCATCGCGATGTTCAATGCTCAAATCGTAGTAATCAATGTTTAGGTCCAAGTAAGGCAGAATCAACTGATCCTTGATGAAGCTCCAGATGATCCGAGTCATCTCGTCGCCATCTAGGTCAACAACTGTTCCAACAACTTTGATTTTTGACATTTTCGTGTTTCCTTAATTCTTGGATGCCGGTGTTTAAAGGTCTTTAACGTCGTTTTGTTTTTCGCGCACAGCTTCTGATGCGGCCAGCAAATCGGCAAGTTCATTTTCAGTTAGCGCTGTTTCAACAACGCACACAATTCCTTGTCGGCCAAGTTCAGCTTCAACGCCGAGGTAAACACCCTCGATACCGAATTCGCCATCGACCCAAGCACAAACTGGCATTACAGTTCCAGCATCTTCGATGACTGCCTTGACCATGCGTGCTGCTGCTGCAGATGGTGCGTAGTAAGCCGAACCAGTCTTTAGCAAAGCCACAACTTCGGCGCCACCATTGCGAGTGCGAACTACTAGTTCTTCAATTTGTTCGGCTGACATCAAGTCACTCAATGGCTTGCCATCAACTGTGCAACGGGAAGGAACTGGAACCATAGTGTCGCCGTGTGAACCAAGAGTGAGAGTCTTGACGCTCTGGACTGGAACCTGAAGTGCCTCGGCAACAAAGTTCGTGAAACGTGCAGTATCAAGCATTCCGGCCTGACCAATTACCCGGTTCTTAGCAAAGCCGGTTGCAATCTGCGTAAGCGCGGTCATTTCATCAAGCGGGTTTGAAACAACAATGACAACTGCGTTCGGTGCATGCTTAGCAATGTTCTGGGCAACGCCGCGAACAATCTTTGCGTTAGTTTCGATTAGGTCCATGCGGCTCATGCCTGGCTTGCGAGGCAGGCCGGCAGTGATGACGACAACATCGGAATCAGCAATCGCTTCATAACCTTGACCATCAATCGTGGTTGTCTGGCCGACTACCTTGGTCTCAAAGCCTTCGATCGCGCGCGACTGATTTAGATCCAGTGCCAAACCTTCGGCTTTGCCATCAAGAATGTCAGTGAGCACGACAGTGTCAACAATGTCATATTCCGCAATGCGCTGAGCAGTTGTTGAACCATAGAAACCAGCACCGACAACGGTGACTTTTCCAGCCATGAAAGAACCCCTTGAGTATCAAAAATTGTTGCGTGGCAACGCTGCCAACGCTTGAGATACCACAAGTCTACTCGGTTCTAGGTTGCCCTTTTGAGCCGGTCAGGCTGAAGCAGGAAAGCCAAAACCCGTGAAATGGCTAGTCGGACTCGATCAAACTAACTTCATATCGAATGAAGTCGGTCTTAGTGGCGACCTTGTCATAGAGAGATTGCGCTCGCAGATTTACCAGCCGGGTCAGCCAATACAGTTCAGTGGCTGAATTGCTTTTGGCCTGAGACTTGACGGCAGCAATCAGCGAACCCGCAATTCCGTGTCGTCTATATGCTTCGTCCACATAAAGATCCTCGAGGTAGCACTGCGACGTATCAGACCAAGTGGAAACTTGGTAATGAAAATGACAGAAACCAACGACCACGCCATCTAATTCAGCAACGATGCCCTGAATGTGTGGCGGTTCTGTGGTCAAGCGCTGCCACACTAAATCGATTGATGTCTCGGACTTCTGGGCTTCGTAGAATTCCAAATACTCGCGGTAAAGCTCACGCCAGCTCGGCTCATCAGCAAGGGTCAAATCACGAATAATTAGATTCATCACGACTCCCCTGACATTACCCGCGAGATGCTGGAACAACCAGCGCCAAAATCAATAACGCGACCCCGAGAGCTGCCAGCATAGTCAGATCCACTCGGCGGCGGCGGATCCGCAACCAGCCTGCTTGTGAGTCAGTTAGCCGGTATCGCAACACAAATGCCCAAAGGACACTGAGCGCCAAAGTGACTGCGCCAACGCGAAAGTCGATCCAGATAATGGCAATGACCGCCAAGATGATGCCTGTATAGACACTCAAAATTGGCCACTGGCGGCGTAGGTCGTTATTCATTAGGCACTAGTCTGCCACGCCAGCCACTACTTGCCGCCATTGCGATGGCGACACCTGTGATGGCTACTCCCAAAACAACTTGGGCGGTTACATGGTTGCCGGCTGTTGGGAAAATCACATCAAGTAGCACGGCGCCAGTAAGTTGCCCGACTACAGAAACCAAAGAGAAAACCAGCACCCCAAGGCTGCGCACCAAAACTGCGGCTGAGGCGATAAAGCAGATTCCAATCGAGCCACCTGTCCACAACAAAGGTTGCTCCCATGGCGCAGGCGGGACTGGGATTGGCGTGTTTTGCACAAAATGACTGAATAACAAAACCAGCAGCAAAGTGGTGGTACCCATTGCGAAATTCAAAGT
>VFKC01000028.1 GCA_009885745.1 Actinomycetota bacterium | reverse complement strand
ACGCGTAGCTTGTCTTCTGGAACGAAGCTCTCGCCAAAGGATCCCATTGGAGTACGCCAAAAGCCAAGTGATGGAGTAAAAGCAATACGTTGACCATCGTGACCTGGACTTGGCTCTTCAGTAACTTCAAAACGAAGGTCTGGGAAATGCTTCAATGCCGCTGCAATTTGATTAGATAATCCGGCGTGACCAACCCAAGACAATTCACTGCGAACACCATTAGCAGTTACAGGTTGATTGACCCACTCTAAAGAGATTGGCTTGCCCAATAGGTCGCTAAGGGACCACTCTAGATGCACACAAAGTGCTCGCGGACAGCCATGTATAAACACCACGCCTCGAGCAAGGGATGACTGAGTCATTCCGACCTCCTATTTATTGATTACCAGTTGCCTTCCCCAGCATCGGTAATTCAAAAATGAAGGTACAACCAAGACAATAGCCCCTAATCTGGCCGCGACGCTAGTAGTAATTACATAAATTTGAAGAAAAATTACACAAAATTGTCGAAAAGTTACCGAATTTCAGGAATTGACCCAGTTTTGTAGATTTTGCCAAAGGGGTTGCCATCCCTTGTACCCAATGGTTTCATCGCTCACGCTCAACAAGGTCTTGGCCAGATTAGCTCGAAAATGCAGATCTCTAGCATCAACTTGTGCCAGAGAGGCCACATAAGTTTTTATCGTGAAAAGCACATCTTTGCTCATGGGTAAAGCCCGCAAAGTTTGCCGCTCGACTCGTAAAAAGGTGTTTGCGCCAAAATCCTTCGGGTTCAAGGGCTTGGTATCCAGGCGCACTTGGTTTGCGCTCATCGGAAGGTGCAAATCGGATGAATCTAAAATCGTCCAGTTGATTCGCCACATTGGCAATTCGGGTGTGAACTTGTCGAACATGGTGTCGGTGGCCATTCCAATGCGCTCTTCGTACTCGGGCACAGGTGCATGTATTTCATGAAGATTCTTATTGATCTTTTCTGTCAGATCCCAGCGACTCGGAAAACAAACACTTGCTGCAGTCATCACCCATTGCTCATCAACTTTGGACATAATGACCAGATCCTCTTGAACATTGCGACTTGCAATCTCGAGCGGGTGAAGATCTGCGCCCGAGAATTTACATAAATCAAAATGATCAGGAAAATATTGAGTGAAATGATTTTTTAGTAAATCCAATGCTTCCGCGGATCCAGCAAATCCTCTAGGAATTGTGGCGAAAACTTGAGCATGGTTTTGTTGCAGTAATTTTTGCTTGAGAAAAATTTCGCTCTGGTAATTCTCATCAATTTCAATCCAGTGCGCCAAGTCCAATGCCCGCAAACCCATAGTCACTGTGAATGGTTTTCCATCCACTGGCTGGTAGGTCATAGGTTGAGCGTAATAGAAAAAGTACTGGGTCCTTAGATTTCTCTCAGGACCCAGTACTTTCTTAAAATGCTTAGCTTATTTTCGCTGTAGTAGCACTAACCGAGATTGTTTTTCCACCCGCATTACGCGCAGTAATTTCAACTCTTAAATACTTATTCTTTTGCTTTGTTGTAGTTCTCATTGTTGATTTATTACTTCCAACAATGTAAATACATCCAGCCGGTTTGGTAGTTTTCGCTACTCCTCTGGACGAGCAGGCGATCCACTTGTAAGTGAAACTCGTTGCTCTTGACCAAGTGCCCTTACCTGCAGTCAACGTCCTTCCAACCTTTGCTGTTCCAGTTACGGATGCAGCCTTACCCACAGTTGGCTTCTCAACCGCAGTTGGAGTAGGTGTTGGGGTTGGGGTAGGTGTTGGAGTCGGTGTCGGATTGCCGACTGTGCCATTGAATCGCACAGTGGCAAAGGTAGAGACCGCTCCCGTAGTTCCGTTTACCTGGAATTTGAATAACGAGGAGGATGAAACACCAGAGACACTAAAACTGAATGTCGCTTTTCCATCGCTACCAAACTTACCCATACAGCCGCCACCACCATTAGCTACATCAGGATCACACGAAGTGGAATCGCCCTGAACAGGGCCCTTCGTGGCAACCGAGACGTCTACTCCACTCTTGTCAAAGTAAACAATTTGGTAAATCTGACCCGCGCCATTTGGATTGTTGAGCGAGAAATTAACTCTCGTTGAATCATTAGCAAAGGTGTAGGTACTAGATGAGGAAGACTCCGTTACGGCACTTCCATTTGACGTTGCAGTGACCCAAGCAATGTTTGGGTTTGAAACCCAAGTTGCCGGACCTGTTTGTGTCGGTGTTGGCGTCGGGGTTGCTGAAGATGTAGACGTTGGGGTGGCTGTTGGTGAAGGCAATGGAGCACTGCCATCATCAAGAGCGCCATCTGCTAAAACTCCACCGTTTACAGAAACATTGTCAAAGTAGTATTCCTGATTTGAAACAACACCATTTGCGCCATCAAAATTTGGGAATATGGCAAGTGTTGGATAGTTAGCCGAGGCTGAATATCCACTAGCAGTTGACAAGTCGATTGAGATTCGCGACCAACCAGGTACTGCTGTTGCTACCTTTTGTGCATATCCAGCACCATCAAGCTTTACGAGCACCGGTGTGTTCGTGCTATCTGGCGAGTAAATATCAAATGAAATAGCTGATGCCCCACTGATGCGCATTGTTGTCTCTTTCAAGAGCATGTTGACACCACTCCACTGCTGACCCTTTTTAATTAGTTTCAACGCGCGATCAGTGTGTCCACCAACTGAAGTGCCAACAGAAGATGAAGCACCTTCAAAGCCACCCGTTCCAGCAGCATTACCGCGAGTGTCCTCTGCGCCAAATGTTAGGTAAAGAGGGGTTGCCGGAATGCGAGATGGTGTTGAAGTTGGAGTTGCCGACGCAGATGGTGT
>VFKC01000091.1 GCA_009885745.1 Actinomycetota bacterium | reverse complement strand
GCTGCAGCAAACCCGCAACTTGCCGCAATCATGATTGGGCTTGGAGTCAGCAGCCTTTCTATGGCGCCAAGTGCGCTTGCTGAAGTTCGCGGATTCTTAGCCCAAGTTGATCGGGCAACATGTGTTCGTGCCGCTGAACAAGTATTGGCAGTTTCATCAGCCGATGAAGCCGAAGGAATCGCACTAGACATGTTTGGTTCATAACTTAAAAAATATTTCGTCAATCATGTTTTAGGAGAACGACAATTTTTGCCCAGAATGTGAATACAAAGCCAATAAAAATGTAACAAAACCATAAAAACTTGTCTTATTGGCGATTAATTTACTATTTGGCTTGACTTAAGGGAATAACATCGGTGTAATTTACTAAAGCCCTATTAAACATGCAGTAAATCCAACGCCCCCGCGTTGACTATTGCAAGGACGGAAGGCCAATTGTGAGCGAAATAGTTTTGTTACCTTTTAGCGAAGTAGATGAACTTGGTTGGCACGAGCGAGCATTATGTGCGCAAACCGACCCAGAAGCATTTTTCCCTGAAAAAGGTGGATCTACCCGTGAAGCCAAGCGTGTCTGTGGTTCATGCGATGTTCGCGTTGACTGCTTGGAATATGCTCTTGAAAATGATGAACGATTCGGCATTTGGGGTGGCCTAAGTGAGCGGGAACGTCGTCGCTTAAAGCGAGCAAATGCTGAAAGGGCAGTTGGCTAATTTCTAATCTGCGGACCTTGGTAATCAGGGTCCACATCTTGGGGGTGAAGCCCCAGCAAACTGCTGACTAGTTCAGCAAGTACGTCTCGAGTAATTCGGGTCATCAAATCATTATTAAGACTTCGCGCTTCAATCGGGCGCTGATACAAAACAATTTTTACTGGGTTTCCCTGGTCAATGCGACCGAGCGAAACAGCACCTTCGCTAAGAATCAAATCTCGCAGATTCGGGATCTCTTCAAATCCAAAAGTTATCCCAGCAACTTTTTTCCCCATGCGACCATCGAGATCCTTAATTGCATCTCTTAGTTGTCGCGCAAAGAACTGATCACGACTTTCATGCGATGGCGCAATGTGTGGCAGCAAAGGTCCACGCATTCCGCGACCATGTGTATCGCGGCGCGCTTTTCTCGGAGAGTCATTGGGCACACTGTCAGCCTACGTGGACTAGTTTGGCGTGTGTGGGAACTCGTACTTGTTCAAAACCGTCGTGTAGCGCTCGTGCTGTTGCGACCTTGACGTATGTGTATTCCGACTCCACTGCAGTTCTAGGTCCGCTAGCAACTTTTGCCGAACCACATTGCTATGACTTATGTGAAAAGCACAGTTCTCGCCTGACTGCGCCCAGAGGGTGGGATGTTGTTCGGCTTGCTCCCGATCCTGAGGCACTGAAACCAAGCATTGATGACATTGAAGCAATTGCCAATGCAGTTCGCGAAGTTGGCCGACTAGATGTTCCGCAGGCAAATACAGTCGAAGTTAATCGCCGAGGACACCTTAGAGTTCTGCGTGATTACGAACTCGACGAATCCGAGTAGTTTTCTTACTCGGTAAAAGTTCGACCTGGTTGTCTCTTAGACTTATCTCATGCGCGATTTATCAGCCCTTATTAAGGCCTATGACGTTAGAGGCATCGTTCCAGACCAGTGGGGACCACCGCTTGCTCGAGATGCCGGAGTTGCATTTGTTGAGGTGCTGGGCATCCGCAGCCAAGACGGTGGCGAAGGTCAAATTGTCGTTGGACATGACATGCGACCAACTGGTCCGGATTTAGTTTCCGCTTTCATTGATGGTGTTACTTCGGCTGGGGTCAATGTAATCAACATTGGGCTTTGTTCCACTGATGGTCTTTATTTTGCTTCTGGTCGTTTGAATCTGCCCGGTGCGATGTTCACTGCTAGTCATAATCCTGCTGAGTACAACGGTATTAAATTATGTCGCGCAGGCGCAGCACCAGTAGGTCAAGATACTGGGCTTTCTACAATTCGCGAACTTCTTGAATCAGAGGAACTGCCTTCATTTGATGGGACTCCAGGAACTGCAACATTCCAAGACATGCTTGTTGATTATTCTGAATACCTGCGTCAGCTCGTCCCACTGAATGACATTCGCCCGCTAAAGGTAGTAATCGATACTGGAAACGGCATGGGTGGGTTCACTGTTCCAGCGGTTCTAGGAGATCAGATTCTTCCAGCATTGCCATTAGAAATTGATGCAATGTATTTCGAACTTGACGGTTCTTTCCCAAATCACGAAGCCAATCCAATTGATCCTGAAAATCTTCGCGATTTACAAAAGCGTGTCCTCGAGGTTGGAGCCGATATCGGTTTGGCCTTTGATGGCGATGCAGATCGCTGTTTTGTTGTGGACGAGCAGGGCGCAATTGTTGATCCATCAACTTTGACTGCGCTAATTGCTACGCGTGAATTGGCAAAAGAGCCAGGCTCAATCGTTATTCATAACTTGATCACTTCGCGATCGGTTCCTGAAATCATCGTCGAATCAGGTGGCACACCTGTTCGCACTCGAGTGGGCCATTCGTTTATCAAAGCAACGATGGCTGAGACTGGAGCAATTTTTGGTGGCGAACATTCGGGTCACTTCTACTTCCGTGATTTTTGGAAAGCAGATTCCGGAATGTTGGCTGCGATGCACGCACTAGCGGCACTTGGCGAAACACCGGCTGGGACAAATTTGAGTGATATCTTGAGCCCATTCATCCGCTATGTTCCAAGTGGCGAAATTAATACGACAGTTGCTGATGCAGTCGTTGTTATGGAGCGAATCAAATTGGCTTACCAAGACAGCGATGTTGATATTGACATGCTTGATGGGCTCACTGTGGCAGGTTCAAATTGGTGGTTTAACGTACGTCCAAGTAATACCGAGCCACTTTTGCGACTTAATGCTGAGGCTGCAACCGTTGCTGAAATGGAAAGTCTAAGAGACGCAGTTCTTTCGTTGATGAATGCCTAAATTATGAGTAGTGAGGGTGGCACTCGAGCCGTCGTTGCGGCTCTGGTAGCCAATACCGGAATTGCAGTCAGTAAGTTCGTAGCTTTTGCGATAACCGGGTCAACTTCAATGCTCTCAGAGGCAATTCACTCGGTTGCCGACTCGCTAAACCAAGTCCTACTTCTTGTTGGTGGCAAGCATGGTGCTCGAGAAGCCACAGATCAGCACGCATTTGGCTATGGACGCATTCGTTATGTGTATGGCTTTGTTGTTGCCATCATTTTGTTTTTTGTTGGTGGAGCCTATTCATTGTATGAAGGTTGGCATAAGTGGACTGATCCACATCCGGTAGACCAAGTTCAAATTGCTATCGGAGTTCTATTAGTTGCAATCATTTTGGAGACATTCTCCCTTCGCACAGCAGTAAGAGAAGCAAACGCAGTGCGCGGGAGCAGGTCTCTGCGTAAGTTCATTCGTGATGCTCGTCAACCTGAACTGCCGGTGATTTTGTTAGAAGACATCGGCGCGCTAGTCGGTCTGTGTCTGGCGCTATTTGGCGTTTCCGTTGCGGCAATAACGGGTGATGGCAAATGGGATGGACTAGGTGCAATTTCTATCGGCATTCTGTTGATGCTTATTGCAGTCGTTCTTGTGCGTGAAATGTCAAGCATGCTGGTCGGCGAAGCTGCTTTACCTGAGGAAATAGCAGCAGTGAGGAATGCCTTACTTTCTGCCCCAGTCGTTGAGGTACTGATTAACTTGCGCACTCTACATGTTGGTCCTGAGGAACTTTTGGTCGCGGCAAAAATTGGTATCGATCCAAAGGTCACTGCTGAACAGATCGTGCAAGGCATTGATGAGGCCGAGCAAATCTTGCGGAGGGCAGTTCCAAATGCGACGTACGTATTCTTGGAACCGGATTTTCTTCGTAGCCCGCAGGAATAGCCTCGTTGCGACATTTCGTGACAGAATAGAGTCAATCGCTCGCTATCGAAGCCTCGTGACGTTGTGCGGATTCATCATTATTTTCCACGAGGAGATCAAATGTCACTTGCCCCTAATGATTACAAAGTCGCCGACCTTTCACTTGCTGAATTTGGCCGCAATGAAATACGTCTAGCCGAAAATGAAATGCCGGGCCTGATGGCTATGAGAGCAGAATTCGGCCAGAGTAAGCCACTTGCTGGGGCTCGCATCATGGGTTCATTGCACATGACAATCCAGACTGCGGTACTTATTGAAACTTTGGTTGATTTAGGTGCGGATGTGCGTTGGGTTTCCTGCAACATTTTCTCCACACAGGACCATGCTGCTGCAGCAATTGTTGTCGGCCGCGACGGAACACCAGAGGCACCAAACGGAGTTCCGGTGTACGCCTGGAAAGGTGAAACACTTGAGGAATACTGGTGGTGCACAGAGAAAGCATTGCTATGGCCAGGACATAGTGGCCCAAACATGATCCTTGATGATGGCGGAGATGCCACCATGTTGGTTCATAAGGGTGCGGAATATGAAGCTGCTAAATATGTGCCGGATCCAGCAGGTGCTGACTCTGAAGAGTTTGCTGTTGTGCTTACCCTTTTACAAAAGTCACTGGCTGAAGATCCACAACGTTGGACAACTGTAGGTTCAGAGATTCTTGGAGTTACTGAAGAAACGACTACAGGTGTCCTTCGCCTTTACGAAATGTTTAATGATGGCTCCTTGAAATTCCCAGCGATCAACGTCAACGACTCGGTAACCAAGAGCAAGTTTGATAATAAGTACGGCACTCGCCACAGCCTGATTGATGGAATCAATCGCGCCACCGACACTTTGATTGGTGGCAAGGTTGCAGTTGTTTGTGGTTATGGAGATGTTGGTAAGGGTTCTGCGGAGTCGCTTCGTGGCCAGGGCGCTCGAGTCATTGTCACTGAAATCGATCCAATTTGTGCGCTGCAGGCAGCAATGGATGGTTATCAGGTTTTGCCAATCGAAGATGTAATTAGCACAGCAGATATTTTCATCACTGCCACTGGAAATCGCGATGTGATCACGGTTGAGCACATGGGCCAGATGAAGCATCAAGCGATTGTTGGGAACATCGGTCACTTCGATAATGAAATTGACATGGCAGGCTTGGGTCAGTTCCCAGGAATCATTCGCCGCACCATCAAGCCGCAGGTTGATGAATTTGTTTTTCCTGATGGTCATTCAATCATCATGTTGAGTGAAGGTCGTCTACTAAATCTTGGCAATGCCACAGGCCATCCTTCCTTTGTGATGAGCAATTCATTCACAAACCAGGTACTTGCCCAGATAGAGCTCTTTGCCAAGCGCGATCAGTATGAAATGGGTGTCCATGTGTTGCCAAAGCACCTTGATGAGAAGGTAGCTCGCCTGCATCTAGATGCACTCGGCGTGAAGCTTACTGAATTAAGTAAGACACAAGCTGACTATCTTGGTGTTGATGTTGATGGACCTTACAAGTCTGACCAATACCGTTACTAATTATGGAAAGTAACGCAGGACATCAGGACCACTTTGGTGGCGTTGATTACCCAGGTTCGTCTTGGGTATTCAAGCGGGATGTTTCCCGGGGTATTTTTCTAAAAATCCCAGCGTGGGGTATGGGTGATGTTTTAGTTACTTTGCTTGGTGCGGCCATATTTGGCGTGGCCGTTTCCTTACTTTTGATGGTTATGCATGTTGACCCCGTAAATGGCTGGGGTTTAATTGTTGCCTTCGCATCTCCCTGGGTATTTCTGGCTGGTTGGCCAATAGCATCTGCAATTATCAAGGGAAATAAACCCAGAATAGATTTTGGTTTGGTTCGCACACCGCAGCATCTACGACTGGGATTAGTTGCTGGCGCTATTTCATTGTTTTTGGGATCATTCGCGGCAGCGATTTCCGCCGCGCTTTTTGGCCCAATTTCATCAACCGCCGGTAATGTCGGAGCCAGGCAAAGCGGACTTGTTTTTTGGGCCTTCATTCTGTTTGCCCTAGTTGGAGCACCAATAGTTGAAGAATTAGCATTCCGCGGGATGCTTTATGGGGCGCTGTGCAAGTCCCAAATAGCACCCTTTACTTCGGTGGTCATAAGTGCAGGAATTTTTTCGCTCTACCATCTAGAGCCTGGCCGAATCTTGGTGTTGTTTGTTATTGGAATAGTCCTTGGCGAGGTACGTCGAAGGTCCGGGAGTACTTATGCGTCAATGATCGCGCATGCTGTTAACAATGCCCCGGGCATAATCGGCTTAGTTCTAACGCATTATTCCTTGATGAGCCGTTGAATCTATCCAATAGACT
>VFKC01000061.1 GCA_009885745.1 Actinomycetota bacterium | reverse complement strand
TCTCGGGGAGCAATAAGTGTTGTTCAACCATTTGCATCAGCACTTTGACATCATCGGCGTCAAAGCCAAGTCTTGGTGCAAGTTCGCCAACAATCTTTGCCCCAACAATTGAGTGGTCGCCAACATGTCCTTTACCTATGTCATGAAATAACGAACCAACAAGCAGTAAGTCTGGACGCGAAACACGTCGCGTCATGTTCGAGGCGTTGACCGCTGTTTCGACCAAGTGTCGATCCACAGTAAATACGTGTACCGCGTTGTGTTGTGGTGCAGAACGAACAACTTCCCATTCTGGAATTAGCTTCGTAATTAAATCTTGTTGGTCCAAGGCTTCCCAGATGGGAATTGCGAGCCGGCCGGCGCCTAGCAAGGAAACAAATGCTTCCCGAGCTGCCCGAGGCCAAGGTACTGGCATTGGTGGACACTCTTTTGCCAAAATCTCAACTGCGCTAGGAGATAGACGTACACCACTTTGCGCCGCGGCTGCCGCTGCCCGCAGCAAAAGAACTGGATCCTCACTAGGGCGAGCATCATCAGTTAAAGTAGCCTCGCCGTCTTGGATATAAACACCCTCAGCAATCGGGGTCTGGTCAGCCAAAACTGGAGAAAGTGTCTTGCGCGTCCACAACGATCGTGGAGATGCCGCAGCCGTGCGCTTCACCCGATGCCAAGTTAATTCTGAAACATATGCAATCGTGCGTCCCGCGGAGCAAACGGCTCTAAGTAATTCATCATCCGATTGCAAACCTAATAACTCAGCAACTGGTTGTTGTTCTTGCAACATCAATCGATCGGATGATCGTCCAGATACGAGGTGTAAAGCGTCACGAACATTTAATAAAAATTCATGCGCAGTGCTAAGCGATTGCAGATCAACCTCAGTGACTTGGGACGCTGCAATTGCCCGAAGGATAGACAAATCTCTGAGCCCGCCATAGGACTCTTTCAAATCAGGCTCAAGCATGTGAGCTAACTCGCCATAACGCTCGGTACGTTCTCGAACATAGGTCTGCAATTCCATCAGACGTTTGGCGCCAAGTGCGCGCCAATCGGTCAATACTGATTCCATGAATTGCTCACGCAATTTTGTGTCGCCATAGATTGTGCGTGCATCAATCAAGCCCAGTACAACTTTTAAATCAGAAGCAGCCATGTTCCTGGCTTCGGCAACCGTACGAACTGAATGATCGAGTTTGAAGCCGGCATCCCAGATTGGATACCAAAGTTTGTTGGCGACATCAATGACACGTTCTACTGGCGCATTAGGGCTCACCACGAGCATCAAATCCAGATCGCTACCAGGTGATAGTTCGCAACGACCATAACCGCCTACGGCTATTAAGGCACCGCCAACTGTCTCTACACCTGCGACAACTGCAAGTTCTTGCACCCAACTATCAGTGAGATCCGCTAATGCTTGGCGATTGGCCAAAGATGGAGTGTCAATTTGTGCGAGTAACTCAGCACGTGCTTGCGCAAATTCCATCAGGTGATCTCGTTTCGGTTGGCTCTTAAATTATGTCTGGCTTTTCTTGCAAATGCATGTGGCGCCCAGGATTGATCCCGAGCGCCACATGTCTGACTTTAGATAGCCTCTGAGCCCTTTTCACCTGTGCGAACACGGGTTATGGAATCAACTGGAACTACCCAGACTTTGCCATCGCCAATCTTGCCAGTCTGAGCTGCGGCTACAACAGTTTCTACAACTGAATCAGCGTCTGCATCTTCGACAAGAACTTCGATTCGCACCTTGGGCACTAGGTCGACGGTGTATTCAGCACCACGGTAAACCTCAGTGTGACCACGCTGGCGACCGTAACCGGAAGCCTCGGACACAGTCATCCCATGAACTCCGCGAGCCTCAAGTGCTGACTTAACTTCCTCTAGCTTGAATGGCTTCACAATTGCTGTGATGAGTTTCATGCTTTTGCCCCTTCCGTGGCGTTAGCGGCGGACAGAACAGCACCAAGGCCGCTACCACCGCGAGTTTCGAATTCATATGCAGTTTCTGCGTGCTCGCTTAGGTCGATGCCTTCGATTTCTTCGTCCTTGCTGAGTCGGAAACCGATGGTCTTGTCCAGGATGAATCCAAGAACAAAGGTGATGATGAATGAGTACGCAAGTACTGCAACAACGCTCTTTGCCTGGATGAGTAGTAACTCAGTACCGCCGCCGTATAGAAGACCATTCTTACCCAGACCACTAACTGCGACTGAGCCGAATACCCCAATAGCAAGGCAACCAACGATGCCACCGACAAGGTGAACACCAACAACGTCCAAGCTGTCATCGAAGCCGAAGCGATACTTTAGGCCAACAGCCATTGCACATGCTGCACCGGCGATAAGTCCGATTACTACTGCGGCCCAAGGAGCCACGAATACGCAACCTGGGGTAATTGCGACAAGACCAGCGACAGCGCCAGATGCGGCACCAAGGCTTGTTGCGTGACCATCGCGAATCTTCTCAATGATGAGCCAGCCAATTACTGCACCAGCTGTTGCAACCTGAGTATTCATAAAGGCAAGACCAGCAAGACCGTTTGCACCAAGTGCTGAGCCTGCATTGAAGCCGAACCAACCGAACCAGAGAAGACCAGCACCGATAAGAACTAGTGGCAAGTTGTGTGGACGCATTGGATCCTTGCGCCAGCCGACACGCTTACCAAGAACAAGCGCAAGAGCAAGACCTGCAGCACCAGCATTGATGTGAACAGCAGTACCACCGGCAAAGTCTTGTACTCCGCTAGCGGCAAGCCAGCCAGCGCCAGTTGCATCCTTGCCACCAAAGTCAAAGACCCAGTGAGCAACTGGGAAGTACACGACGGTGACCCAGATAGCTACGAAGATTGTCCACGTGATGAACTTTGTGCGGTCAGCGATAGATCCGCTGATCAAAGCTGGGGTGATAATGGCGAACATCAACTGGAAGGCAGCGAAGACCAAAACTGGGATGGTGTAAGCCATGCCATTGTTGACCACTGCGCCGCCGATGTCGGCAGAGGCTAGTGAGCCGAAGTGTGAAAAGTCAATCTTTCCAATCCACTTGCTGCCACTATCTCCGAATGTAAATGAGTAACCATAGATTACCCAAATAATGCTGACTATTCCGATGGTGACAAAAGACATCATCATCATGTTGAGCGTGCTCTTAGCGCGAGTCATGCCACCGTAAAAGAACGCCAAACCTGGCGTCATCAACAGCACTAATGCTGTTGCGGCGAGAACCCACGCGGTATCTCCTGTATTCATTTAGATACTCCACTGTTCAGTCGGCATCTTCCTTGAAGTCAAGGTCGATTTTGCCGAATGTCGGTTACTACTGGTCGACTGATTGTCGATAACCCAACTCTGGCGTGGACATGTTGCTAGAGATTGCGTCAGAAGTAACGCGTTTGTGAACAATGCGCTGGAAATGTTACAGGCGTATTGCACAGTCCCAATTGCTAAATTGCGTCGCTGCCTTTTTCGCCTGTGCGTACTCGAGTAACAGAATCAACTGGTATTACCCAAACCTTGCCATCACCTATTTTTCCAGTATGCGCAGCTGCAACAATCGCATCGAGCACAGGATCAACATTTGTGTCATCTACCAGGACCTCAAGTCTCACCTTAGGAACAAGATCAATTGTGTACTCAGCTCCACGGTAAACCTCAGTATGACCACGCTGGCGGCCATAGCCTGATGCCTCAGAAACAGTCATACCTTCGATGCCCAAAGCAAGTAAAGCCTCTTTAACCGCTTCAAGTTTGAATGGTTTTACAATCGCTGTTATGAGTTTCATTAGTAATTTCCCTCTTCCTTGTGTGAGCCAGTAAATACAGAACCTACTCCACCACCGCCGCCACCGCGACCATCAAATTCATATGCAGTTTCTGCGTGCTCAGATAAATCTACGCCTTCAATTTCTTCATCGCGCGAGATTCGCAAACCTATTGTTTTATGAATCGCATATCCAATCGCCAAAGTCACCACAAATGAATAAACCCAGACACTAACAACGCCAAGCGCTTGAATCTTTAGCAATCCAAAACCGCCACCGTTGAATAAACCATCTACTCCGGCTGGATTTACAGAATTTGCGCCGAATAAACCTATGGCTAGTGTTCCAATAATTCCGCCAACCATGTGCAATCCAACAACATCTAAACTGTCGTCGTAGTTGAAGCGATACTTCAAACCAATGGCCAATGAGCAAAACACACCCGCTAATAGGCCAATGACTACCGCTGCTGCTGGCGTCACATAAGCGCAAGATGGCGTTAGGGCAACAAGCCCAGCTACCGCGCCAGAGGCCGCACCCAAACTAGTTGGGCGACCATCCCGTAATTTTTCGATAATTAACCAGCCAATTAAAGCTGCTGCGCCACCAATTTGGGTGTTCATGAATGCAAGTGCTGCCAAATGATTTGCGCCAAGGGCAGAGCCGGCGTTAAATCCAAACCAGCCGAACCAGAGAAGACCAGCACCAATCAATACCAACGGGACATTGTGCGGACGCATTGGATCTTTACGCCAACCAACACGTCTGCCTAAAACGATTGCCATGGCCAGGCCAGCAACACCGGAGTTAATTTCGACAACAGTGCCACCCGCAAAATCTTGAAGACCACGCTTGGCTAACCAGCCGGCCCCATTGCCATTGATGTCACCAAAATCAAAAACCCAATGGGATACCGGGAAGTAAACAAGCGTTACCCAAAGCACAGCAAAAATACACCATGAGAAAAACTTCGTGCGATCTGCGATTGATCCACTGATGAGCGCAGTTGTGATGATTGCAAATGTCAACTGAAACATTGCGAAGGCTATTACAGGAATGGTTAATGCTGTCGTACCATTTATGGCGACGCCACTGGTTGAATCGGCGCCAATATTGGCAAGACCGAATCCCCCCGAGAAGCCATTGCCGTCATGACCAAATGCCATCCGGTAACCAAATAGCACCCATAGGACAGTTACGATGCCGATAGTCGCCATGGACATCATCATCATATTCAGCGTACTTTTGGCTCGAGTCATCCCACCGTATAAAAATGCTAACCCTGGGGTCATTAGTAAGACCATTGCGCTAGCTACGAGTACCCAAGCAGTATCACCAGTGTTGAATTCCATTATTTCTCCAACTACATCTCTTTTGCGGACTATGTCGGCAGTTTCCCTTGTTCAACACTATGTGCCTTCGACTTGGCAAACGACATATTTGGCAACTAACACGTAACAAAATAAGCATTGAATCAAAACACTTATCGATATTTGTGTCGTAGTGGGCTTCTAGACTCGAACTAACCGTAGGGAGACCAATGAGCAACAAAACTGATTCAAATACTCAAAGTCAAAAGGCTAAGCCAGGCATGCTGACTTATTACTTGCGTCATTTTGGAATCATTCGCAAACTAAAAGCTCAGCGTGATGCTAAGTTTACGAAAATCCTCAGGTGGACGAACGAATACAACATCTACCATCAACACTTAAGCGAGCTAGTTGCTTTGGGCGAGTATGACGATGTTGAAGTAAATCTATACACAGTTGGCGGGTGCACCTTAATTGAACCTCGTCAAGGTGCTCGGGTGACTGAGCGCCAGTCACACTCTGGCGGACGTTTACTAATTGGAACCAAGATTGGCCCAATCATTGTTGGAAAATCTGGAGCCAGCAAGGGGAACTCAACTTCGATAACCAATGCGCCCAGAGATGAACTTACCCAAGTTGATTCTGGCCAAGTTACGGTCTCCACCCGAGGTATCTCTTTCGTCGGTCAGATGTTTAGTCGCGATGCGGAATTTGCTAATTTGAGCGCCTGGAAAGGTGAGGAAGACCGCATCACCATCGCTGAAAGCAATAGTCAGACTGTTTGGATTGTTGATTTTGCCTCCGAGGGTGACATGTGGATGGCCGGAGTCTTGATTGATGCTGCTGAAAAATTAAGTGATCGAAGATTAGATACTTCAAAACAAGAAACCATTGAGAAACTTCAAGCTGTCTTGGCTAGTTCTTTAGAGATTCAAGAGAGTGAATTGGTTGAAGCAATTAATCAGTCCTATGCAGATCTTGAAACCACAAATACGCAGTTGCGTGAATTTCACCAAAAATACCCTGGAAAAGTTGCTGACCCTGGACCCGAATTGCGCTTTGGCGAATCGACTAATTAATAAGACCATCAACAAAAGCTATTGGATCAAAGGGCGCTAGATCGTCAGGACCCTCGCCTAGTCCGACAAGTTTTACCGGCACACCTAATTCGTTTTGTACTGCCACGATGATGCCGCCCTTGGCTGTGCCATCAAGTTTGGTCAGCACAACACCAGTTACTGGCACCACTTCAGCAAATACTTTTGCCTGGATAAGTCCGTTCTGTCCGGTTGTGGCATCAATGACTAGTAGCACCTCAGAAACGGTAACGCTCTTGCTTGCAACTCGATAGACCTTGCCGAGTTCGTCCATCAGACCTTGTTTTGTGTGTAAACGGCCAGCGGTATCAATTAAAACCACATCAACTTGATTTTCAATTCCAGCACTGACGGTTTCAAAAGCAACCGATGCTGGGTCACTACCTTCGGCGCCCCGAACCACGGGAACGCCAACGCGCTCGCCCCAAGTCTGCAATTGTTCAGCAGCAGCGGCTCTAAAAGTGTCCGCTGCACCTAGTAAAACATCTTTATCTTGAGCAGTTAGTAAGCGAGCAAGTTTGCCAGTCGTGGTCGTCTTGCCAGTTCCGTTGACTCCAACGGTTAGGACAACCGCGGGCTGATTATCAATTCGACTTACTTTTAGGGACCGGTCGAATCCACCATCAACAAGTGTGATCAATTCCTGTCGGGCTAATTGTTTTATGCCAGCCGAATCAGTAGTGCCTGCCTTGCGAATTGCTTCTTTAAGGTGCTTGATTACCAGAGCCGAACTTTCAACACCAAGATCAGAGGAAATTAAAGTGTCTTCCAAATCTTGCCAGACATCATCGCTAATAGTTTCTGCAGTAAAAAGTTGGCTGAACGATTTACCTAAAACAGATTGCGAGAATTTGAATCTGGATGCAAGCCGTTTGGATCTTTCAACTGATGACTCGGGCTTTTCGAATGTTTGGATGGTTTCTGCGGGTTCTGCAGCGACACTAATCTTTGCCTCTGTGGTTTTTAGGGTCGGAATCCCAGATTTTTTTGACTTGTTAAAACCCCAAAATAACAAGCTAAGCACAAGCACTGTTGCAAAAAGCACAATGACAATCGAGATCGGATTGAGTCTAGAAATAGCGAGCAACATGAGTTAAGCCTAAACGTCGACGCCTAGGAATGTGCCAAAAGTTTGGCGTCAGCTGCTTGTTCTGGACTTTGGTGATCCTCGCGCGTTATGCGCTGGCTGATTACCTGGGTCACACCATCGCCACGCATCGAGACACCGTAGAGCGCATCAGCAATTTCCATTGTGCGCTTTTGGTGCGTGATGATCAGCAACTGTGAATCTCGGCGCAGTTCAGCCAAAATTCCAAGCAATCGACCTAGGTTTACATCATCCAATGCTGCTTCTACTTCATCGAGGATGTAGAAAGGACTTGGTCGAGCCTTGAATAACGCAACCAAGAACGCCACTGCAGTCAGGGACTGCTCGCCACCCGAAAGTAGCGATAGTCGCTTGAAGGTCTTGCCAGGTGGGCGCGCTTCGATGTCAACACCCGAGTTGAGTAAGTCGTCTGGATTTGTAAGAACCATCCGGGCTTCACCGTTGGGGAACAAGCGAGCGAATACCGATTGAAACTCTCGAGAAGTATCTTCATATGCCTGACCAAAGACCTGCTGAACTCTTTCATCCACATCTTTGATGACACTCAAAAGGTCGTTACGGGATTTGCGAAGATCCTCAAGTTGCTCACCCAAGAACTTGTGACGCTCTTCAAGTGCTGAATATTCTTCGAGCGCTAGCGGGTTCACCTTGCCCAGAAGTGCCAAAGAGCGTTCTGCTGTGGCAAGGCGGGATTCTTGGGCTGCGCGCACGAATGGGTACGGCTCGGGCTCTGGATCATTAGGATCAATTTCATCACCAGGTGCCCTTGGTGAAGGTGGCACGAGAACATCCGGACCATACTCGCCAAGCAAGTCATCTGGAGCAACGCCATAGTCTTCGAGAGCTTTGTTTTCTAGAGCCTCGATCCGAAGACGCTGTTCAGCACGCGCTACTTCATCGCGATGCACTGTATCCGTGAGAACTTCTAGGTCATCAGTGAGTTCGCGAATCTTGGTACGGACTTCTTTAACTTCACTCTCTTGCTCTTTGCGTCCGGTGACGGCTTGTTCGCGCTCGCGCTTTGCTAAATCAATTGACTGCGCGAGTAGGTCGATTGCGGTTTGGCTGGCGACTACCACAGCGCGGGCAATCTGTGCTTGACGTTTGCGAGTCTCACGCAATTCAATCGCCCGTGCACGAGCAGTTCGCTCAAGATTTGCAGCATGTTCAAGTTGTTCGGCTTGTGTGCTCAGAGCACGAACGCGCTCTTCACCTGTGCGAACAGTAAGGCGTGCGTTGACTTCACTCTGACGAGCAGCACCAACTAGTCCGGAAAGTCGATCACGTTCTGTTTCACTTGTGGCTGACTCATCATGAGTTTCATCAAGCGCAGACTCCTGACGCGCTTGCAGTTCTTCGACATTGCGCAAGTCATCCGCGCGAGCCTTGCTCGCAGACTCGATTGCGGCCGATGCGCGATCTGCTTCTGCCCCTGCATTGCGAACGATGGATTGGAATCCACCAAGCTGTTCAGCAAACGCGGCCATGTTGGCATCAGATTCATGTAAGCGATCAAGGACATGATCAACATTTAGCTGAGCGGCTTCAAGTTCTTGAACTCCAGTAGATACCGCAAAGCGAGCTCGATCTACGCGATGAACCGAAGCCTCAAGGCGTTCACGCGCTTCGTCTGCTGCTGCTTGTACTTCGACCAAACTTTGAGTTCCTCGTGATCCACCCTGAACAAAACCACTGCCGACAACATCGCCATCTCGAGTTACCGCACGAAGATTTCGGTTATTTGTAACAACCTGCTGGGCATCGTCAAGGGATGGGACTGCAACTATTTTGGATAGCAATTCAGTTAACGCAATTTTTAAATCGGCGTCTGCGGAAATCAGGTCAACTAGGTAACGTGAACCTTGAGTAAGCGCTGGCCAAGTATCGCGGTCTGCATTTCCTTGACCCACGATGACCAATGATGCGCGACCCGCTTCTTGGGTGCGCAACATTTTTACTGCGCCAGTTGCCGTTGCGCTACTGGTTACTGCAATGGCATCTGCTGCTTCGCCCAAGGCAGCAGCAACAGCGGTCTCCCAGCCTGATTCAATCTGCATTAGCGCAGCAACTGAACCTAAAATTCCAGACATTGTGTCGCTTGCAGCTAGGACTGCAGCGCCACCGTCTTTACGAGCCATCCCCTGCTCGAGTGCTTCGAGTCGAGCAGCGGCACCTGTTCGTTCACGCTCTGCTTCTTGCTCTTCAACGCGAGCTGCTTCAAGTTCATTAGCGGCCACTTCAAGGGCCTGAGTCACCTTGGTGTGCTCGGAATCTAATCCCAATTCGCCTTCATCAAGGCCGGCAACTTGACTTTCAAGAGCAGTGAATTCCGATGCAGCTTTGTCCGCGCGATCTCGCGCTTCGGCTAGGCGTTCTTCAAGGCGCGTGATTTCCGCACTACGGGTATCGAGTCTTGATTTCGCTGCCGCAACTTGGCCGGCAATGCGAGCAAGTCCTTCGCGTCGATCTGCCACAGCTCTAATCGCACTTTGCAGGCGGGCATCTTCAGCAGCTAGCGCAATTTCAAGTGATGAGCGTTCACTAACTGCACCATCGAGCGCAGTTTTATCTGTCTCAACCTGGCTGGCTAGTTCAGTTTCTTGAATACGTAGAACATGTGCCTCGCGATCGATTTCTTCGGGATCGCGTCCACGCTGAACATCTTCATCTTCGACTTCGCCCATGCGCACGCGTTCGCGAGCCAGAGCCAGAGTCGAAGTTAACCGCTCTTGCAGTGAGCCAAGTTGGTAATAAGTATTTTGTGCGCGCTCTACCTCAGGAGAGGACTGTGAAATCTGGGCATCAAGCACAGCCTCGCGAGCCTTTGCCGCAACAAGTGAGCTCTCTACTTCGCGACGACGTTCGCGGATAGCTGTTTCATCTGCAATCTCAGCAGCCAGAGCCTTACGCATGTTTGTTAAATCATCAGCCAACAAGCGCAGTCTGGAATCACGCACATCTGATTGGATTACATTGGCGCGACGAGCTACATCTGCCTGACGACCAAGCGGCTTAAGTTGACGACGCAATTCATTCGTTAAATCTTCAAGACGAGTGAGGTTGACTTCCATTGCATCAAGTTTGCGAAGTGCTTTTTCCTTGCGCTTGCGGTGTTTGAGAACACCCGCTGCTTCTTCGATGTAGCCACGACGTTGTTCAGGAGTTGCAAGGAGAATTTCACGGAGTTGATTCTGACCAACAATGACATGCATCTCTCGACCGATGCCAGAATCGCTAAGCAATTCTTGAATATCGAGCAAACGAGTTGGTGAACCATTGATGGCATATTCGGATCCACCATTGCGAAACATCGTTCGAGAAATAGTCACTTCGGAATAATCAATTGGCAAGGCGCCATCAGAGTTATCAATGGTCAATAAAACTTCGGCGCGACCAAGTGGAGCACGACCAGTTGAGCCTGAGAAAATTACGTCTTCCATTTTCCCGCCACGAAGACTCTTGGCACCTTGTTCACCCATGACCCAGGCAATAGCGTCCACAACATTGGACTTTCCCGAACCATTTGGTCCAACGACTGCGGTAATTCCCTGTTCGAAATTAAGGGTCGTTGATGACGCAAAGGACTTGAAACCGCGAATTGTCAGGCTCTTTAAGTACACGCGAGGCTCTCTGGTCAGGTGACGCTAGCGGGGAGACCAGCAACTATTAGGAAGTCACCTTTAGTTTACCGATTGAACGCCAGGATTTTGGCAAGGGTCGCCTTGAAAGCTTTAGCGAGTCAGCGTTGATTTACGCCTTGGTTGGCATTTCGGACAACTGAACGAAGACCTGTTCATAAAAACCTCACGGATAATCAGATTCCCGCAACGTGGGCAGGGTTCATTCTCGCGACCATAGGCATTCAATCCCCTGGAAAAGTAACCGCTTTCGCCATTGACATTTACATAAAGGGAATCAAAGGATGTACCACCTTGGGCCAAAGCCTCAGTCATCACTTCAGTTGCATGACGCAAAAGTTCCTGAGCCTTTGCCACCTTCAAAGTTGAGGCATCTGTGGCCCCATGAATTTGAGCACGCCACAATGCCTCATCCGCGTAGATGTTACCTACCCCACTCATGAGTGTTTGGTCTAAAAGAGCTCGCTTAACCTCAGTGTTTTTTGTGCGCAATTTCTTGACGAATAAGTCCGGTTCAAAATTCTCATCAAGTGGGTCGCGAGCAATATGTGCAACACTAACGGGCACCTTTTCCGCATGATCTGTGTCCACAAGTTCGTCCACGCGCATTCCACCAAATGTGCGCTGGTCAACAAAGTGCATCGAAGACTGTCGATCAGTGAAAGTGAAACGAATTCGAAGATGCTTTTCAGGTTCAGCATCAAGTGGTTGTACCAATGCCTGACCACTCATACCAAGATGAACAACTACTGCTTGTTCATCATCCAAGGTCAACCACATGTATTTTCCGCGTCGGTTGACTTTGGCAATTGTGCGACCCAGTAAACGCGCAGAAAAATCTTTTGCTCCAGGCAAATGGGCCCGAACCGCTCGCGAATGTCGGACTTCAACAGTTTCAATAGTTCGACCTTCAACCCATTGGGCTAGGCCACGTCTAACAACTTCAACTTCGGGCAATTCAGGCATGGCAAGAACCTAATCCTGGTCTTTGAACTCAGCGACTAGTTCAACATAAGCAGTAGCAGCCGCTTGCTGCTCTGCTTCCTTTTTATTACTACCAATGCCGAACCCATAATGCTTTTCATTTACAAAAACTCGAGCTTCGAATGCTTTGGCATGATCTGGACCGGAGTCAGCAATGACATAGCTTGGGACACCAACTCCTAGTTCAGCAGTTAACTCCTGAAGGGAAGTTTTCCAGTCGAGTCCCGCACCAAGAGATTCCGATTCAATTAACAAGTCTGCAAAAAGTCGCAGAATTAAGTCGCGGGCAACATCAATGCCGTGGTCAAGGTAGGCGGCGCCCAAGATGGCTTCGACAGTGTCGGCCAAAATTGAAGATTTGTCGCGACCGCCAGTTGCTTCTTCGCCTTTACCTAAACGGATGAATGAGCCGAGGGAAAGTGTGCGACCAACAGAAGCTAAAGCTTTGGAATTTACAATTGCAGAACGTAATTTAGCCAATTGACCTTCGGGTAAATCGGCATGATGATGATAGAGCTTGTCGGTTATTACAATGCCAAGCACTGAATCACCCAGAAACTCTAGGCGCTCGTTTGTAGGCAATCCACCTGACTCGTAGGCGAAAGACCTGTGCGTCAGTGCTAGTTCGATGAGCTGGGGGTGAATGACCAAACCCAGCCGCTCGAAAAGCTCGTTATATGAAGTGGACTCGGCCACAGCAATTAGACGCTAAGAACCTGGCGCTTGTCGTAGGTGCCACAAGTTGAGCAAGCAGTGTGCTGCAACTTCGGGGCACGACAACGCTCACACGTCGCCAAGTTTGCTGGAATCGCCTTCCACGCGGAACGACGGTGACGGGTGTTGCTTCGGGAAGTCTTACGTTTCGGAACGGCCACGGTCTGCCATCCTTATCTGTCTCAGGTCGAGCGCTTTCGCGTCCAACTAGTCTTCTTCGCCACTGTCCTTAGTAGCCAGGTCAATTAGTGAAGCCCACCTAGGGTCGACTTCGTCGTGCGTATGTTCTAGATCATCGTTTAAGTTCGCCCCACACTCAGAGCACAACCCTAGACAATCCGGTCGACATAACGGAACCATTGGCAAAGCCAACACCACCGCATCTCGCAATACCGGCTCGAGATCGAGATAATCTCCTTCGAGCTTTGGTAAGTCGTCGTCATCTTCACCTGTGTCGACTTCTCGACCTCTTGAATCAGTTTCAGGGTGTTCGAACATCTCCTGCAAATCAACTTCCAAATCGAAAGCTAACGGCTCGAGACATCTTGAACATTCACCTGTCACATCTACCAAAGCAGTTCCAGTGACGAGCACCCCATCGATTACTGATTCGAGTCTTATTTCAAACTCAATTTCAGATTTCTTTGGGACTGCAATCATTGCGACGCCATACTCAGCCGGTGCCTCCACCGCGAACTGATACTCCTTCATCGAACCAGCACGCCTACCAAGTTCTCGAGTATCGAGTACTAGCGGCGAGCGCGGATCGAGGGTAGACACAGTATTCCTCGCTGGAAGTCGGGCTCAGTTGGCCTCGCAAAAGACCACACGTTAGGTTAGCGCAGATTTAGGGCGCTGCCCAAATCGTGGGCGAAAATACCCAAATTGAGAAAAGCCCTATTTGGTCAAGAATTCGGCTTTTAGCGCAGAATTTACATGCTCTGGCACAAGTCCTGATACATCCCCGCCAAACTTGGCGATTTCCTTGATCATGCTTGATGACAAGAAGCTGAACTCTGGATTAGTCGCGACAAACAAGGTGTCAACTCCTAGCCGGGAGTTCATCTGGGCCATCTGGAGTTCGTAATCAAAGTCGGAAACCGCGCGCAAACCCTTAACTATCGCACTTATTTCCTGAGATTTGCAGTAATCCGCAAGTAGACCATGGAATGAGTCCACCACAATATTCGCAAATGGCTTAACGCACTCTGTAATCATTTCCATGCGCTGCTCTACTGTGAAGAATCCATCTTTGGTGCTATTTACCAAAACTGCGACCGTGACGTGATCAAACTGATTGGCTGCACGCGCGAATACATCAAGATGACCGAGGGTTACTGGGTCAAATGATCCTGGGCAAACTGCTTTACGCAATGTGTTGGCTCCTAGTCAGAGTTTCTCTTGTAATGACCGTACCAAATAGTTGTGTCGCCATATTCGCGACGCTCACTTTCGGTGAAGGCTTTGGGCCAAGTCAGCGCACATCTCTTTGTTCTTTCAACAACAACTAAGGAATCCTCCTTGAGCCAATCGTTTTCCACCAAATTGATAAGGTGCCCGTCAATTACTTCATCAGAGACAGTGTAGGGCGCATCAACTAGCACTAAATCAAAAGCACCAGTAGTCGATCGATGCTCGAGTTCACTGATGACACTCTTGTTTTGGATCTGCACTCGATTCAGCCCTAGGTCCTCAATGTTGGATTCAATTACTTGGCAGGCTTTACGATCAAGTTCGACAAAAACCGCCTCGGCTGCGCCACGTGAAAGGGCCTCAATTCCTAATGCGCCAGAACCGGCGTACAAATCCAGAACTCGCAAATCACTCAGGTCACCCAGCTTGTGAGTGATAGTGGAAAAAATTGCTTCGCGAACACGGCTGGTAGTTGGCCGCGTGACACTGATTGGCACACGCAAGTTACGCCCCTTGAACTTGCCCGCAATAACTTTGGTCATGTCTTTTTCACAAACTCCGCACGCGTTGTATTGACTAGCCCTGAAATCATTTTGGCTAATTCGGGTTGATTATTTAACTGTGGATCGCTTTGGATAATGCTAGTTGCTACTTCTCGAGCGTCAGTCAAAATATCTTCATCAACCCGGATGTTTATGAATTTCAAACTAGACCTAGTTCCCGATTGTTCACTGCCTAAAATGTTGCCTTCATGTCTTTGTTCAAGGTCAAGTGCCGCCAGCTCAAAACCATCATTGGTTGAAGCAACAGCAAGCAGTCGTTCTCGCGACTTGCTAAATTGCGAGGCCTCGGTGACCAACAAACAAAGTCCAGCAGATTTTCCTCGACCAACTCGACCACGTAGTTGATGCAATTGGCTGATTCCGAATCGATCCGAATCCATAATTATCATCATCGTTGCATTTGGTACATCGACGCCGACTTCGATAACCGTAGTTGCAATGAGCACATCCAGACCATCAGGATCAGCAACTCCACTCGCGAAACGACGCATGGCATCATCTTTATCTGCGGCATTCATTTGCCCGTGAAGTAGCCCAACGCGTACTTGCGCCAACGGGCCATCGATAAGTTGCGGTGCAATGTCTTCAAGCGCCACCGCAGGGCGCTGTCCTGGATCAACAATCTTGTCATCTTGGCTAGCAATCCGAGGAACAACTATGTATGCCTGATGTCCTGCTTTAACTTCCTCAACGATTCTCTCCCAAGCGCGAATTAGATGCGCAGGTTTTTGTCCAGCATCAACGACATGGGTCACGATGGGTGATCTGCCTGCCGGCAATTCGGTCAGCGTGGAAATGTCTAGAGCCCCGAACGCTGTCATCGCTACAGTCCGCGGGATAGGAGTCGCAGTCATCACCAGAATGTGCGGACGACGATCGGTGCCAGCTTTTGCCACGAGGGTGGCGCGTTGTTCAACCCCAAATCGATGTTGTTCATCAATTACTACAAGACCAAGGTCGAAGAAGTCAACGCGATCTTCAAGTAATGCGTGAGTTCCGATGACAATTCCTGCTTGACCTGATGTGATATCCAAAAGCGCTTGACGTCTGGAAGCGGTATTCAACGAACCGGTTAAAAGTGTTACGCCAGTACCTTCATCATGAGCACCCAACTTTCCCCGGTCAGCCAAAGGACCAAGCAAACCTGTAATGGCGCGGAAGTGCTGAGCAGCAAGAACCTCAGTTGGTGCCAACAAAACTGCCTGTCCCCCGGAATCGACCACAGTAAGCATGGCCCGAAGTGCGACAACTGTTTTACCGCTACCAACTTCACCTTGTAGAAGACGATGCATTGGATGGCCAGCTGCCATCTCATCAGCAATAACTTGAGCAACTTCCTGCTGACCTTGAGTCAGAGTGAATGGAAGCCTTTCATCGAAAGCCGAAAGTAAACCGTCTTGGCGCTGCGGTCG
>VFKC01000008.1 GCA_009885745.1 Actinomycetota bacterium | reverse complement strand
GGCGCAGCCTTCTTCGCAGGTGCAGCCTTCTTCGCAGGTGCAGCCTTCTTCGCAGGTGCAGCCTTCTTAGTTGCTTTTACTGGAACAGATTTCTTCATTGGTATAGCCTTCTTTTCCTGATGTGCCACATGTGACACATCTTGACCTCAAGTGCCTACACTCTACTGACCAATTGCAACACAAGTTGGTTAGCCCCGCCACGAAATTTGCAAAGTCATCAAGTTGCCTTGTTTCGTTCATCAGGTTGGTTGCAAAAGTGGTATCCCGGCAGTCAACTAACCATTCTTGGGGCTCGATTACCTGGGAGTACCCGAATGCACATAACTTCACACATATTGAGTAACCTATTGACTTGATTGACAAGACGTTAACTAGGACACGTTGGGAATCATTTCTAACTTGAACGACAGCGAGCTGATGACAGTGAAAGTTCAGCGTTGAGTGAGAAAGTTTTCGATATCACCTTAGGAGTCGATGCGAAGAACGGCCAATCGGCTTATTAGAACGCATCATGTGAATCACCAGTTGAGTGGGTTGCCTTGGCAATCAACGAGGGTGGTACCGCGGGTTTCTTGCAAATGAACTCGTCCCTTGAGGTAAGTGCGCGACTTTGCGCACCCTTATTGACAGGACGAGAGCATGACATATCGTGAAGTTCCAGCAAAAATTGATTTGCCCGAAATGGAACATGAAATTCTCAAACTCTGGTCACAACAGGACATTTTCAAGAAGTCACTCGATAAGAGCGCAGACGGCCCACTGTGGGTTTTTTATGAAGGCCCACCAACAGCAAACGGGATGCCTGGCACACACCATGTGGAAGCCCGCGTTTTCAAGGATGTATTTCCGCGATACCGCACAATGAAGGGTTTCAATGTCCCCCGTAAAGCTGGTTGGGATTGTCATGGACTGCCAGTGGAGCTCGCGGTAGAAAAGGAACTTGGCTTCACTGGTAAACAAGACATCGAAAAATATGGCATTGCGCAATTCAATGACAAGTGTCGCGAATCAGTGGTTCGCCACGTTGATGCCTTTGAAGAAATGACATCACGCATGGGTTACTGGGTAGATACAAACCAGGCTTATTGGACGATGGATTCTTCATACGTTGACAGTGTTTGGTGGAGTTTAAAAAAGATTTTTGATAAAGGTTTACTGGTTCAAGACCACCGAGTTTCGCCTTACTGCCCACGCTGTGGCACGGGACTCTCTGATCATGAATTAGCCCAAGGTTACGAAGATGTTGTTGATGCCTCTGTTTACGTGCGCTTCCCAATCACATCAGGTGCATTGAAAGATGAATTCGGGGCGCTCAGCCTATTGATTTGGACTACAACTCCCTGGACGCTAATTTCCAATACCGCAGCCGCAGTAAATGGCACTGTGAATTATGTTGTTGCCAAAACAGAAGACGGTGAATTATTTGTCATTGCTGAAGCTCTTCGCGAAAAGGTACTCGGCGAAGATTCAAGTGTCATCAAGACATTCCTGGGCAGCACTCTAGAAGGCACGAGTTACCAACGCCCATTCGATTGGGTTGAATTTCCCGAGACGGATTCACCTATCCATACTGTCCTACTGGCTGATTTTGTAACTACAGAAGATGGCACGGGAATCGTCCACGAGGCCCCCGCGTTTGGCGCAGAGGATCTTGCTCTGTGTAAGTCATACGGGCTACCAGTGGTAAATCCGGTACTGCCTGATGGGACTTTCAATCAAGACATACCTGAAGTTGGCGGTGTTTTCTTTAAGACCGCAGATGCTCGACTTGTTCAACTCTTGGGTGAGAATGGATCGCTATTTCGCCATCTGCCCTATGAGCATTCCTACCCGCATTGCTGGCGTTGTCACACTGCGCTGATTTATTACGCGCAACCGTCTTGGTACATCAGAACAACAGCCATCAAGGACCAATTGATCGCACAAAATGAGAAAACCAACTGGTATCCAGAAACTATTAAGTCAGGTCGTTTTGGTGATTGGCTCGACAACAATGTCGACTGGGCATTATCGCGTAACCGCTATTGGGGAACTCCCCTACCAATCTGGCGATGTGAAGATGCTCACCTAACTTGTGTAGGAAGTCGTCGAGAACTTGCACAACTTTCATCTGATGCCTCCGTCGAGATGGATCCACATCGCCCATTTGTTGATGACATTTCCTTCAAGTGCCCTGAATGTGAATTGCAGGCTAACCGAGTTCCAGAAGTTATCGATTGCTGGTACGACTCCGGGGCAATGCCTTTTGCGCAATGGGGGTACCCAGAAAAAAATGCTGACTTATTTGAAAATCGCTATCCAGCGGACTTTATCTGTGAAGCGATTGACCAGACCCGGGGCTGGTTCTACACCCTGATGGCAATCGGTACTTTGATATTTGAGGAGTCGTCCTACAAGAACGTACTTTGTCTGGGTCACATTCTCGATGAAGATGGCCGCAAGATGAGTAAGCACCTAGGAAACGTCCTTGAACCCATCGCGTTGATGGATGACCACGGCGCTGATGCAGTTCGCTGGTTCATGCTCGTTAGTGGTTCACCTTGGCAAGCACGACGGGTTGGACATGGAACTATTGCCGAAGTAGTCCGAAAAACATTGCTGACGTATTGGAACACCGTTGCCTTTCAGAGTCTTTATGCTCGAGCAGGTTCATGGGATCCAACGACAGCCAGCCTGACCAATCTCACCGACCTTGATAGATGGGCCGTGGCACAAGCAACTCGCCTTGCTAGAGATGTCGATAAAGCGCTTGAGGATTTCGATACACAGCGTGCTGGACGATTTATTGCAGAATATGTTGATGACCTATCAAATTGGTATGTTCGTCGCTCTCGCAGGCGTTTCTGGGACGCAGAACACAGTGCACTAAGCACGCTGCATCATTGCCTTAAGGTCGTCACACAAGTAATGGCTCCATTCACGCCGTTTATTACGGAACGAGTGTGGCAAGACCTATTTGCAACGAGTGAAGTTGAGTCAGTGCACCTAAGTTATTGGCCCACTTGGTCCGATGAAGAAATCGATGACACTTTGCGCGATCAAGTAGAGCTCACTCGTCGAATCGTTGAGCTCGGTCGTGCTGCTCGCGCAGCATCTGGAGTAAAAACTCGTCAGCCGCTGCAACGCGCTTTGGTTGCGGCAGCTGGTTGGGGTGAACTACCAGAAGGATTGCAGGCGCAGATCCGTGATGAAGTAAATGTGATCACCCTTGAAAGTTTGGCTGGCACCGACGAACTTGTGGATGTGGCTATCAAGGCGAACTTCAAGTCACTTGGCGCTCGATTCGCGAAAGAAACTCCAATGATTGCCAAAGCGATAGTCGCTAAAGACGCACGTGAGATTGTCGACCAACTGCGAATTGGACCTGTTGAATTAGAAGTTGAGGGAACAGTAATCACAATCACTCTTGAAGATGTCGTCATCACCGAAGTTCCACGAGCTGGTTGGACTGTTGCTTCAGTTGGTGGAGAATCCTTAGCTCTTGACTTGGCTCTCACTCCTGAACTAATTGCACAAGGTGTCGCTCGAGATGTTACGCGTTTGATTCAAGATGCGCGCAAGACTTCTGGATATGACATTAGCGACCGCATCAGCATTGTTTGGGAAACCAGCAATCCAGATACTCAACGCGCGATGAATGAACATCGCGAACAAATCTGCAGCGAAGTACTTGCGACAAAGTGGGAAAATGCAAGCGTGGAGAATCCAGTTGTATCTGATGAGGATCTTGATTTACGAATTTCGTTAATTCGTTCAAGCTGATCTAGAAACAATAAAAGGCGGAACCCAATCATGGGTTCCGCCTTTTATTTATAAACTTTATTCGCCGGTAACCTCACGGTCGCCGCTTAGGTTCTTGCTCTCAAGTTCACGCAATTGACCTTCTAGGTAAGTACGTAGACGGCTGCGGTACTCCTTTTCGTAAGCTCGCAGTTCTTCGACCCGACGCTCAAGTCCAGCACGAGTTGTTTCAAAATCGCGCGTGATGCTCGCAACTGTCGCCTGAGCCTGTGAAACAAGACTCTCTGCCTCAGCACCAGCTTCGCTACGTAGTTGGGCAACTTCATTGCTAACAAGATTACGAAGGTCTTCTGCTTCGATGCGGGCGCTTGCAACTGCTTCGTCAGCAGTACGTTGTGCCAATTCAAGTACGCGAAGTGAAGATGACGCACCATCTGTAGCAGTAGGCGCATCGATAGATACTGCAGGACGAGCAGCAAGCTCGGCGTTGGCAGCAGTCAAGCGCTCTACTTCACTAGCTAGCGCAGCCTTATCGCTTTGCGCTGCAGCTAGTTCTTCCTTAGCCTCGGTTAATTCAGCATTAAGAATATTTGCAAGTTCGTCATTGTCCTGATTGCCTTCAGAAGCTTGAACCTGAGCCTGTGCTTGATCAAGTGAATCTTGTAACTCATCAACCTGGCTAGCAAGTTCTTCATTCTTTGCAGAAAGGTCAGAAATCTCGTTCTTAATCGAATCTGGAACCTCGCCACGAGAAGTTGCAGCGAGATCATTCTTTTCGCTAACAAGCGCATTCATGGCACTTTCAATGTCATCTAGGAAGTTATCAACCTCATCAAGGTCGTAACCTTCCTTAAATCGCACAGTTGTGAACTGCTTATTTTTTACATCTTCAGGTGTCAACGACATGGAGTGCGCCCTTCAATTTGTTTTTGGTGGTGAACCAAATGACTGGAAAATCCACTTCCTAGCGTAGAGACATAACGCACGAATGTGAAACCGTTAGCAAAAGACTACCCGAGCAGCCTGACAAACAAATAGCCAGGTGCTAAATCTTTACCAGGAAAGCCCCGAGGAATTGCAGACCTAGTAAAAGCACCAGAAATGATAAATCTAAGGAAACACGACCAATCCGCAATGGGGGTACCACTTTACGGATCGCTTTAAGAGGTGGGTCGGTGATGGTGTAAATCATTTCCACCAAGACCAACATAGGACCTTTGGGTCGCCAATTCTGGGAAAAAATAACGACATAATCAAAAATTAAGCGACCAAAAAGCACATACACATAAAGGTGAATTACCCCGGCGAGAGTTTGGCCGATACTCGACACTAAGTTACCTTAGCTTTGGTTGAAGAAAGGGTCTTCACGCAATTGCGCACGAGCTGCTGCCCCGATGTCTACGTTGGCAGGGGAAAGCAAAAACACGCTCTTTGTAACCTTCTCAATTGTGCCGTGTAGACCAAATGCAAGGCCAGCGGAAAAATCAACAATGCGACGAGCATCAGAATCGTCCATGTCACTTAGGTTCATTATTACTGGAGTGCCAGCACGGAAATCTTCACCAATTTTGCGGGCATCGTTGTAACTGCGCGGATGAATCGTAGTTATCCGTTGCACTGCACCTGCGGTAGCTGGGGACGGGCTAGTTACTGCCTGCTCAAAACGGCTTGTTGATGCCGGTGTCTCAGGTAGAACGGAAACAGGGCGCGGAGCGTACTGTTCGTAGTAGTCAGTAGATTCCGGTGCGTCATAACCAACAGATTCGTCTGCATAGTTATTTTCTGGGTAGAGACCTAGATACTCGCCGATTTTGCGTACTGTACTAGCCATTTTGACAACTCCTTGGGGATGCGTTGATTAGAACTTACCCTTTTTAGGCGCGATGTCCGAGTACCAACGACCCAATTCTTAGGTGTGTCGCGCCGTATTTAATGGCGTTTTGAAAGTCTTGACTCATTCCGGCCGAGATTACGGTGGCTTCTGGATAATGCTGTTGAAGCAAAATTGAGTGCTTCTGTAATTGGGCAAAAGCGACATCTGGATCGGACTCAAGTGGAGCAACTGCCATGAGCCCGGCCAAGTTCAACCCGTTCGCATCGATAATTTGCTGAGCCAAGTCCAACATGTGTGCTGGAGCGATTCCGCCGCGCTTATCGGTGGGTGTCGGGTCGAGGTCAATTTGGATTAGGACTTCTAGCGGTTCCTCACGGGTTTGGGTTACTCGATCGAATGCCGCTATTAATTCAGGACGGTCAATACTGTGCACGACATCAGCCCAAGTTGCCACACTACGAGCCTTATTTGTTTGTATCTGACCTATGGCGTGCCAGGTAAGTGGAAGGTGTGCCAGTTCTTGCTGTTTTGCTCGAGCGTCTTGATCTCGGTTTTCGCCAACATTAGTAATACCAAGTTCGACTAAAATCTCGATATCGCTACTTGGCCATGTTTTGGTAACAACTACTAGGTTCACTGATTCAACAGCTCGATTTGCCTCAAGGCATGCAGCCTCGATTTGTTCATTAACCTCGGCAAGGTTTGCTGCGATTTCATCTCGTCTATTCACGAGGTGACCTCATCGATACGCATGCACACAACCATTCCGCCTCGTCCTGTTGGTTTACCATCAGCTCGACGAAAAGAGAATAGGTCTTCCTCTTCGAATGTGCATCCAATAAATTGTTCATACCTAATTGCATTATCTACCAATGTCGCTTTGATACCTCCGCATAAATCAATGTGCTGCGAATCTAAGATTGCCGCACTGTTAATTGGCGAAACCTTAGCCACTCGATCTTGCGAGACTTCATAACATTTTGCGCAGATTGCTGGACCTATAACAGCCACCAAGTTTTCGCGCGCGGCGCCATTGGCCAAAATGGAATCAATGGCAGTTTGCAAAACTTGTGCGACTAAACCTTGCCAACCAGAGTGAACAATCCCAATAACTCCAGAGTGGGCATCGATTAGCGCCACCGTGACACAATCCGCGCTCAGGCCAAGCAAGGCTAGATTGGGCACTCTGGTGATGAGGACATCACTGGGCTCACACTTGCCGCCCTGATCGACTTCAATGACATTGTTGCCATGCTCGGCAGACATCACAGCGATGTCATCAGCACCAACCAACTTGAGCACTTCGTTTATGTTCTTGGCAACATTTTCTAAATCATCGCCAACGTAGTCAGCGACATTTAGCTCTGAAAAATTACCCGAACTAAATCCAGCCAGACGATTTAACGCGACTACCTGCACATTGCCAATTTGCACTCTGGCATAAATGCCCATGACTATCGTAGGAAGTCTGGGACATCCAAGTCGTCACGGCTACCAACACCAGATGAAATGGATTCACCTGTTTCATCACCGAACAAATTGTCAAAATTGTCATCCGAATTTTCCACTGTTGAAACCGACTCGAGTAAATCAGAGTTCGCTACCGGAATGGTGGCAGGCTCTCCATCTTTAGCAAATTCATGCGCTATTGCTGCGGCAAGAGGGGTTTCTGACATCACCTTTGCGGAATTTGCCGAAGTATCGCGACTAGATGGTGGCGCTCCCCCGTCAAAACCAGCCGCGATAACGGTTACCCGCACTTCATCACCTAGCGTGTCATCAATTGATGTGCCGAAAATTATGTTGGCGTCTGGGTGAACAGCACCCTGCACCATGCGAGCGGCTTCGCTAATTTCAAAGAGTCCAAGATCGCTTGCACCCGAGATTGAGATAAGCACGCCACGAGCGCCCTCAATGCTAGCTTCCAGCAAACGGTTTGAGATTGCGCCACGAGCCGCCTCAATCGCGCGATCGGCACCTCGTGCTTGGCCAATACCCATCAATGCTGAACCAGCATCCTTCATGACACTGCGCACATCTGCATAGTCAAGGTTGATAAGCCCTGGAGTCGTGATGAGATCTGTAATGCCACTAACACCCTGATACAAAATTGAATCCGCATGACGGAATGCCTCTGACAAACTGATACTGCTATCTGACATTTCAAGCAGGCGATCATTTGGAATAACAATCAAGGTATCTACCTGTTCACGCAACGCTTCAACGCCATCTTCGGCGCGAGTTGAACGCAAGCGACCTTCAAAGCCGAATGGGCGAGTTACTACACCAATCGTCAGTGCGCCAAGACCGCGCGAGATGCGACTAATTACCGGGGCTCCACCAGTACCGGTGCCACCACCTTCACCGGCTGTGATGAAGACCATGTCTGCTCCACGCAGAACCTCTTCGATTTCCTCAGCATGATCTTCGGCTGCTTGGCGACCAACGTCAGGATTTGCGCCGGCACCGAGCCCACGCGTTAGATCGCGACCAATGTCTAACTTCACATCAGCATCACTCATCAATAGATGCTGGGCATCCGTATTGATTGCAATAAATTCGACACCCTTAAGGCCGGCATCGATCATGCGGTTAATCGCATTCACACCGCCGCCACCGATACCGACGACCTTGATAACTGCTAGGTAATTCTGAGGAGCTGCCATTGGCTTTTCGCCTTTCAATTCTGTGCAACAAACCCTAAACCTCAACCAGAGGCTTATAGTTATGTCAACCTGTAACAATTACAAGGTATTGCCCCAAGTCGTGAAATCGGTTCATTGGGCTCGCGGCGTGTCGGATTTTGTTCTATCTTTTCGCTGTGGGAGTCTCTGGCGCACTGACATTTATAGTTCGATATCCCTTTGCCAAAAGCGCATTAGCAACTAAAGACTTGCGATCAATCAGTTCATCTGAGCCAAAGATAATCCAAATTCCATTCTGCAACTGCACTTTGACACTGTCTCTGGTTTTGGCATGAACACTTAAAACTTTCCACCGGCTAGGTAATGCCTGATATACATTTAAAGCCGCCTTAATGGCTAAAGTCTCTGGCTTTGCGTGTACCAAAACTTTCTTTGCCGGGAGGTTCTTGGCACCCCCAGCCACATGTCCCTCGTCATCGACCAAGACATAAGCCCCGCCAACCGGTACTGCTGCGATCGGTTTTCGCTCGGTGACTCTGATTATCAGAGTGTGTGGCCAACCTCGCTCGATTACCACACGCTTCACCGCGGGTAGCTCACCAATTCGAGCTTCCAATGCATTCGGATTAGCCGCCATCAAAGGTTGCCCAACACGCACTTGAGCCGCCGTCAAAACTTTTTGAGTGCTGAGTCGTTTCAACCCAGTTATTTGGACCTGCTCAATGAGAAACCAACGAGACTGAAATAGAATGTACCAAGCTACCAACGCCAAGATTACAACGAGCCAAATAAGCCAGGGCAATTTTGAATGCTTTGTTTGATTTGGTACACCTTGACGAATTGTTTGCGTCATTAAATTTCCTCACGTTGGGAAAGTAAATCTAAAATTTGTGGACACATCATGCCAATGTCGCCAGCACCTAGAGTCATGATGATGTCGCCAGAATATGCCGCTTGCACAAGATGTCCTGGCACATTTGACCAAGACG
>VFKC01000045.1 GCA_009885745.1 Actinomycetota bacterium | reverse complement strand
TCGTTGATTTTGGTGGCGAAGTTGCAGACTTAGATGCAGCTGTGGCTTACCTTGAAGGCCTCGGTGTTGAAGTAGTCAATGCTGAAGGCGACTTCATCGCTGGCTAATTGCCGCTTTTTATTGCTGGCTAAGGCTGGTTTGCCAAGCCCGTATTAGTTGAAAGTCGAACTATTCTGAGTTAGGCTTAGCGTAGCTACAGGAGGTCACCATGCCCGCGATACAACCCGAAAACATTTTGACTCTGCCACGGATTGTTGTCGACAATCCCCTTGCGATCGCTCGTCCAGTCGCCCGATTAGTTAAAGCACAAACTACCTTCGAAGGCGAAGGGTTTATGGTTCGTCGCCCATTCCCTGGGGGCTTGAGTATGAAAGATGTTGACCCGTTTCTATTGCTTGATCAAATGGGCGGCTTTGAAGTTGCTCCCGAAGAAGCCAAAGGCACACCTTGGCATCCACACCGCGGATTCGAAACTGTCACATACATGATGGATGGGCAACTACAGCACCAAGATACTTCTGGCGGCGGCGGCATGATTTCTGATGGATCAACCCAGTGGATGACCGCCGGTTCAGGCATATTGCACATCGAACAACCCAGTGAGCAACTCCTTCGCAATGGTGGGATGATGCATGGAGTCCAACTCTGGGTAAATCTTCCGGCCGAGCACAAGATGGATCCACCCAAGTACCAAGGAATTGAAGCATCCAGCGTCAAACTTTTAACTTCAGCAGACGGTGGCGCGGTAATTCGACTTATCGCAGGCGACCTTGGTGGCCATGTTGGTCCCGGCAGCACCTTCACCCCGATCGTCTATGCACACATAACTGTTGAGCCGGGTGCAAAAGTTGTTTTACCTTGGGAGCCAGATTTCAACGCGATGGTATTTGTACTTAACGGTTCAGGAACTGTCGGAGTAGAGAAGGCTCCGATGCCTGAATCCACTTTGGCGCTACTTGGTCCAGGAGACACTGTTGTGTTCCAAGCAGACGATGCTCAACATGGCGCAGCTAAGAAACTCGATGTCTTAGTCCTAGGTGGCAAGCCAATTGGTGAACCCGTGGCTCATTACGGTCCATTTGTGATGAACACCCATGCCGAGATTGTTCAAGCTGTTGAAGACTTCCAAAAGGGTCGCATGGGAGTTATCCCGCCGATTCACGCATAGTTTTGAGACATAAGTTAAGGCCCCTGTTGGAACGCAATCCAGCAGGGGCCTTAACTATTTAAATTAAATGCTTAGGGTGACCTTGTCAGCGTTGAAAGCGCCAGGAACTTCTTGGCCGCTGAATGCTGCAACTACTGATTCAGCAACTGCTATGCCGGCCTTTTCTTGGGCTTCTTCGGTTGATGCACCAAGGTGTGGAGTGGCTGTTACCTGCTCTAGTGCAAATAGTGGCGAATCAGTGCAAGGCTCTGATGCGTAAACATCAAGTCCAGCGCCAGCTACGCGACCTTCAACGATTGCATCGTAAAGTGCAGCCTCATCAAGTACGCCACCGCGAGCAGCATTGATGATTCGTACCGATGGCTTTACCTTGGTCAATGCTTCAACACCAATAAGGCCAACAGTCTCCGGGGTCTTTGGAATGTGGATAGTGATGAAATCAGACTGGGCAAGAAGTTCATCGAGTGAAACCATTTTGATTTCTGGACCACCAGTAGGTGCCACAGTCACGTACGGATCATAGGCGATAAAGTTCACATCAAAGCCAGCAAGACGCTTAGCAACTAGAAGGCCAATCTTTCCCATGCCGATGATGCCGATGGTCTTATCTTGAAGTTCAATTCCACCGAACTTGGCACGCTTCCATTCACCATTTTTCAAAGTGATGTTTGCTGGCACGATGTTTCTGGCATTTGCAAGTAGCAGTGCCACGGCAAGTTCAGCAGCCGAAACAATGTTGCTAGTCGGTGCATTTACAACTAATACGTTGGCATCAGTTGCTGCCGGAATGTCAACGTTGTCTAGCCCAACACCAGCGCGAGCAATCACCTTTAGATTTGGTGCAGCTGCGATGGCTTCAGCATCTACTTTGGTTGCAGAACGTACCAAAATTACATGTGCTTCGGCAATTGCGGGAAGCAATTCAGCACGATCAGCACCATTACAGTGGCGAATATCAAATGCCTCACCAAGGACGCCAATGGTGGCTGGTGAGAGTTCTTCGGCAATTAAAACTACTGGTTTTGTCATAGGTAAACCTTATTAGATGTGCTTGTGAATTGTTTCACGAGGTCCCACATGCCTACATAGCCAAAGAATTCTAGGCACGATTATTGGGCGTTATGAAAATCAAAAGCTTGGGCGATAGCAACATCAATTGCAGCTAGGGCTAACTCGACTCTGGTTTCAACACTGCCATCTAAGGCTGCCCATGCTCTACCTGTGCTGATTAATTCGTCCTCAAATTCTTGAGTCATACTGTCGCGCAAGTTTTCGCTATCGCGGATCTTGTCTTGAACGAATGGGACACCCTCTGGCTGAGTCACAAAATAAATGCGATTTTGAGTATTCGCCGGCATTGGCAAACTTGTCTTGGCGCCGAGGTATCGACGTTCCCAGATCAATGTCGCAAAAACATCAGTGTCACAGCACACAACCGGTCCCCCAGTTTTGGCGGCTACATCCTCAAGTTGCTGCTGGACTACGGCAATCTCAACAAAGTCCGTTGGCGTCCATGGCACAGCATATTCCGATAGACCCATTGCTTCGGCTTGTTCCTTTTTGCGCATAGTTAGATCGCGGCCATATTCACGAATCCAATTGGTGTGCCTGAAATTTGCGCCACGAGCGATCAGGGCAGCCTGAACAGCAAGTGTTGTTGTTGTGGTACCAGTTGACTCAGCGCCAACAAAGACTGCGCGAATTGATAGCAGTTCCCGCGAGCCTGGACCAAGTAAGTGCCAGTTTCCAACAAGGTCGGCACGGATCTGAGTTGATGACACCGGAACCTGAGTACGATCTATGTCAAAACTGAAATGATGAATGCCTAGCATCTTCGCAAATGACTCACCATTTGCCTCAGAGGTCACCAGCATGTCAACTGGCGGAGTGTGGCGCAGATGAGCCTGAATCACCCGAGCGTTTGATTGCGCGACTGCTGGATTCTCTGGTTGATACGGCGTGGATTCATAACCATGCACAATCGTCATATTCGATTCCAGTACACCTTCGGCGATGCAGTCCTGCGCTAAGGCTTTTGCGCGATCTGGTGCAGTAACTCGATCATGCGGCTGGGCCAAGACTATGACAACCACGTGGTCGCGCTTTTCGATGGCAGCCTTGATTAGTTTCACATGACCCATGTGTGGTGGGTTGAATGTTCCGGTAATTAATGCAGCAGGCATATGCCGAGCCTATCTTGGGTTAGGCACAGCCCCAATTCGCAAGTGTTTAATCCCTCTGGAAAAACAACTGGCCTGCCCCTTTTGGGGACAGGCCAGATAAGTAATTGTGAAATTAGCGAGCAGATGAGCCCTCGACATAATCGTTGTCAGAGCTTTTAACCCATGACATTAACTTACGAAGTTCGCGACCAGTTGCTTCGATTGGATGAGCTTCGCCAGCAGCACGTAGCGCGTTGAACTCTGGTGCGCCCGCATCTTGATCATCAATGAAACGCTTAGCGAAAGTTCCATCTTGGATGTCCTTAAGGACAGCCTTCATGTTTTCCTTCACACGAGCATCGACAACGCGTGGACCTGAAACATAGTCACCGTATTCAGCAGTTGAGGAAACGCTCCAACGCTGCTTGGCAATGCCACCTTCGTACATCAAGTCAACAATCAACTTAAGTTCGTGTAGGCACTCAAAGTATGCAACTTCTGGTTGGTAACCGGCTTCGACAAGAGTTTCAAAGCCAGCCATAACTAGTGCGGATGCGCCACCGCAAAGAACAGCCTGCTCACCGAACAAATCAGTTTCAGTTTCTTCAGTGAATGTGGTCTTGATGCCGCCAGCGCGAAGTGAGCCAATGCCTGCTGCGTAAGAAAGTGCTAATGCCCAAGCATTGCCAGTTGCATTTTGTTCAACAGCAACGATTGCTGGAACGCCACGACCTGCTTGGTATTCACGACGCACTAAGTGACCTGGGCCCTTAGGTGCCACCATGCAGACGTCAACATCTGCGGGTGGAGTGATGTAGCCATAACGAATGTTGAAACCATGCGCAAAGAACAATGCGTCACCTGGGTTTAGGTTTGGTGCAATCGCTGTTGCATACAGACCACGCTGAGCAGGATCTGGAACCAAAACCATAATTAAGTCGGCTTCGGCAACAGCAGTCGCTGGATCTACAACACGTAGACCTTCAGCCTCTGCTTTAGCGCGGCTCTTTGAGCCTTCTGCTAAACCAACGCGTACATCAACGCCGCTATCGCGAAGGCTTAACGCATGCGCATGTCCTTGGCTTCCGTATCCAAGGACAGCAACTTTACGTCCCTTGATGATTGATAGGTCTGCGTCGTTTTCATAGAACAACTCGGCCACGATTTCTCCTTATTTCAATTGGTTGATTAAGTCTGTCAGAACTTGGTTGAGGTTAACTAATCGCTATGCGGTTCGATCGGCGCTGCGCAGCGAACGATCACCCATGGCTCGAGAGCCGCGGGCCAATGCAACCACACCTGATTGCACAATTTCCTTGATTCCATGGGGTTGTAGGACTTCAAGTAGCGCTTCTAACTTTTCGCGCGATCCAGTTGCCTCAACAGTCACTGCGTCATTTGCCACATCGACAACTTTGGCGCGGAAAAGTTCCACTACCTGTAACACGGCAGCGCGTGAACTTTCATCCGCGCGGACCTTGATCAGCATTAACTCACGAGCAACAACGGATTCATCATCAAATTCAACAATCTTTAGTACGTTGATTAATTTATTGAGCTGCTTTGTAATTTGCTCTAGAGCATGCTCGTCGACATCAATAACGATGGTCATCCGGGAATGGCCTTCGGTTTCAGTTGTGCCAACAGCAAGCGATTCAATGTTGTAGCCGCGACGGGCAAATAGTGCCGAGATGCGAGCCAGAACACCTGGTTGATCTTGCACTAAAACAGACAGTGTGTGACGAGGCATAATTAGTCGTCCTCCCGCTCCCATTTTGGCGCCAGATCGCGCGCGAAACTTATTTCATCGTTTCCGGTTCCAGCCGCAACCATTGGCCAAACCATAGCGTCACGATGAACCTGGAAATCAATAACAACTGGCACGTCATTGGTTGAAAGTGCCTTTTCGATAGTTTTATCAACATCTTCTGGGCGATCACATCGCAAACCAAGGCAACCATAAGCATCCGCTAACTTCACAAAGTCGGGGAATGTATGTGAATGCAAATCTGTATTGCTGTAACGCTCGTTGTAGAACAGAGTTTGCCATTGGCGCACCATGCCCAGCGATGAGTTGTTGATTAGCGCAACCTTGATTGGGATGTTGTTGATTGTGCAGGTCGCCAGTTCTTGATTTGTCATCTGGAAGCAACCATCGCCATCAATAGCCCAAACGGTTTTATCTGGACAACCAACCTTGGCGCCCATGGCCGCGGGAACTGAGTAACCCATCGTGCCTAAGCCGCCGCTATTTAACCAAGTGTTTGGATTTTCATACCCAACAAATTGTGCAGCCCACATCTGGTGTTGGCCTACGCCTGAAGCATAGATTGAATCTGGCCCAGAGATCTTTCCAAGCCGCTCAATTACATACTGCGGGGAAAGTGTGCCATCCGTTGGAATGTCGTAGCCCAATGGATAAGTTTCGCGCCAGTGGTTTAGCGTGCGCCACCAATCAGTTAAGTCTTCGCGGTTATGCGCATCAAACTCAGCAGTAACTGCGGGGATTAACTGGATTAACGCCTCGCGAACATCAGCCACGATTGGAATATCAGCTATTCGATTTTTGCCGATTTCGGCCGGATCAATATCAATGTGAATTACCTTGGCTTTTTGCGCGAAACTATCCAAACGCCCAGTAACACGATCATCAAAGCGCGCACCTAATGTAATTAGCAAGTCGCTTTGCTGAAGAGCGCCAACAGCGCCAACAGTTCCGTGCATACCAGGCATACCCATGTGCAAAGTGTGACTATCAGGGAAAGCGCCGCGAGCCATCAACGTTGTGACAACTGGAATTCCAGTAAGTTCTGCTAGTTGGCGAAGTTCTTTGGATGCGCGTGCGCGGATTACGCCACCACCAACATAAAGAACAGGGCGCTTAGCCTCGACAATCATGCGGGCAGCTTCTTTAATTTGACGACCATGTGGCTTTGTCGTCGGCTTGTAACCAGGTAGGTCAATCGTGTCTGGCCAAACAAATTCTGAACGCGCTTGTAAGGCATCCTTGGTGATGTCAACGAGTACAGGACCAGGACGGCCAGTGCTTGCTAGGTGAAAAGCTTCTTTAATTGCGCGCGGGATATCGGCAGGGTCGCGCACTAAGTAATTGTGTTTAGTGATTGGCATCGTGATTCCACGGATGTCTGCCTCTTGGAATGCGTCAGTACCGATTGCGGGACCGGGAACTTGACCAGTGATTGCCACCATGGGAACTGAATCCATGTGTGCATCTGCAATCGGGGTAACTAAGTTAGTAGCGCCAGGACCACTCGTTGCCATACAAACGCCAACGCGCCCAGTAGCAGCTGCGTAGCCTTCAGCAGCATGCCCGGCGCCTTGTTCGTGGCGCACCAAAATGTGGCGAACTGATTTGGAATCCATCAATGGATCGTATGCGGGAAGAATTGCACCGCCAGGAATGCCGAATACAACTTCAACATTTACGTTTTCTAATGAGCGAACTAAACTTTCGGCGCCCGTAATTTTCTCAGCCATAGCTGTTTCTCCGTTTCTATCGAAGGATCGCTTCGATCATTGCCCCTAATCGCGGTTGGTCTTTGATGACATCACCCTTGCGCCGAATTTTCGACTTGTAACAAGAGCTGCTCGCGGATTGCTTGTAGCGCACCATCTGCGTCATCACCAACGATCAAGGTGTTGAGTTCCTAATCTACGACAACTTTGCCCAATAAGTCATATTCGAGACCTAGATAATGTGCAATTACGCTTTTTCTGACTTACTTGTAAAGTTGCCTGATGAGCGAATTGCCAACATACAAAGACCCTGCTGCTTCGATTGACGAGAGAATCGCTGACCTTATTCAGCGGATGACCCTTCCTGAAAAAGTCGGGCAAATGTTGCAGCTTGACGCTCGCGAGAACATCACCGGGCTTATTTCAGACTTCCATGTTGGCTCTATTTTGCACACATCACCTGAGGACATGATCCTTTCCGCCCAATTAGTTGCCCAAACCCGATTGCAAATTCCACTTCTAACTGCTGATGACTGCATACACGGGCACTCATTTTGGCCAGGTGCAACAATTTTTCCCACTCAACTTTCGATGGCTTCCTCATGGGATTCAGATCTCATCGAGCGAGTAGCACGCGTCACCGCAGTCGAAGTTTCTGCAACTGGTCTACATTGGACCTTCTCCCCCGTTTTATGCATTGCGCGTGACTTGCGCTGGGGACGTGTTGGCGAGACTTTCGGTGAAGATCCATTCCTCATTGGTGAGATGGGTGTCGCGATGGTGCGCGGATATCAAGGGGCCGGGCTTGATGATGTAACAGCAATCTTGGCTTGTGCGAAACACTACGTTGGTTATTCAGAAACCCAAGGTGGGCGTGATGCAACTGAAGCAGACTTAAGTCCGCGTAAATTGCGTTCATGGTTCCTGCCACCATTTGAGCGCGCTGCCCGAGAAGGTTGTCGTACATTCATGCTCGGCTACCAAGCAATCGATGGCGTGCCAATCACGATGAACAAATGGGCGCTAAATGATGTCCTAAAGAACGAATGGGGTTTTACTGGAACTCTAATTACTGACTGGGACAACGTAGGTCGCATGGTTTGGGAACAGCAGATTCAACCAGATCATGCATCTGCTGCAACTGCTGCTGTTCTGGCTGGCAATGACCTGGTCATGACAACCCCAGGATTCTTTGAAGGTGCCCAAGAGGCAATCTCCCGAGGGATGATTACTGAGGCGCACATTGATGCTGCGATCACACGCATTCTGCGTTTGAAATTTGAATTAGGTCTTTTCGAAAATCCGCGCCTGCCAGATGCAGCTCGCCAAGAAGCCGTGATTGGTTCTGCAGAACATAGCGACCTGAACCTTGAGGTAGCTCGACGTTCGCTTGTCCTACTCCAAAATGATGGCACTTTGCCTATTCCGGCGAGCGCAACAGGTGCTAAAAAGATTGCAGTTGTTGGGCCAAATGCTCATGATCAGCACGCGCAACTTGGTGACTGGGCTGGAGCATCAGGTCAAGTTGATTGGATGCCAGATGGTCATCCACGTCACCTAACCCAAACTGTTTTTGATGGCTTGAAACTCATTGCACCTAGCGACTGGGAAGTCACCTACAACCAAGGTGCAGACATCGCAATCTTGACCCCAGACCCAGAAGGCGAAACATTTGCCGATGGTCAGCCACGTCCACCGATTGCAGCACCGGCGCCAGTTGATGCGGACATGATTGCGAAGGCTGTTGCAGCAGCCAATGATGCCGACTACGTAGTTGCAGTTGTCGGCGACATGATTGCTTTGATTGGTGAAGGAAGGTCGACTGCGACACTGGAACTATTCGGTGCGCAGAATGCTTTGCTTGATGCACTTGCTGCAACAGGTAAGCCGATGGTTGTAGTTCTAATCAGTTCGAAGCCACAGATTCTTCCTGAGTCTGCGCTTAACGCTGCAGCAATTATCAATGCCTTTAATCCGGGTATGCGTGGCGGTACTGCTATTGCAGAGATGATCTTTGGCGAAATTGAACCAAGTGGACGCTTGCCGATTACTTTTGCTCGTCACGCTGGACAACAGCCGATTTATTACAACCAACTTCGTGGACAGCATGGCCATCGTTACGCGGACTTGACTCAAGATCCGATGTTCG
>VFKC01000108.1 GCA_009885745.1 Actinomycetota bacterium | reverse complement strand
TCCGATACACATCAAGATCATGAAGAAGCCCGAGACGCTTCCCGGAGCCATGATGGATAGCACTGATTTCATTTCGTTCCAGTGCAAACCAATTGAGATGGTCGTGATGAGTGCGCCGACGCCAAGCATGATTGCCAGCGCTGCGGTTCCGACTCGAATACCTGTGACCATGAATGGTGGGAAGTTATCGGTGAGTAACGAGCCAGTCGGTGCATAAGTTGCTACACATGCACAACTAATTACTAGCGCTAATAATCCGCCGCGAATTGCAGAGGCAAGAATCCCAGCGCTAAGTCCCTCCGTTGAGGAAAAGGTCGCAACACCTGCGCACAAAGCTGCATAGATAACTGAGAACAATAACGCTGTGCGCCAATAATCTTTGCTGGATTCAGGTTGGCTGCTTTTCAGGGCCCAATGCGTGCACTTCCAAATCATCACCGCTGGAATGATGAAGAATCCCCAAGGCAAAAGACCAAGTGTGACTCCGCTAATTGTGACTGGCGAAATGTGCGCACCAAGCCAAGCAATTCCCGCGGTCTGCATGATTTGTGTGGTGGTTTCATTACCGTGCGCAGCCACCAGCCAAACACTCATGATGGTGAGGAAAACAAAAACCAAACCAAGTGTCACCGCAGCCACAGCAGAAATTGCTGAGGCCACAATTAATGAATGTTTGGTGATGTGCTCTTCAAGGACGGGACGACGCCATTGCCTTTGTGGCCCTGTTGCAGGTCGCGAGCGCGACTTACTCAGGGAATTATTCACATTTGAAATGCTGTCAGTCTTTTCTTAAAAAATCCGAAATGACACGGCACCCAAGGGAAAAACTAGCGACTGGCGAGTAATTCGCGAACAAGTCGCGCAGTTTCACTTGGAGTCTTACCAACTTTTACGCCAACTGCTTCAAGTGCTTCTTGCTTAGCAAGAGCTGTGCCACTTGAACCAGAAACAATTGCGCCGGCATGACCCATGGTCTTGCCTTCGGGCGCGGTGAATCCAGCAACATAGCCAACAACTGGCTTGGTGACATGGTCCTTGATGAATGCGGCAGCACGCTCTTCAGCGTCGCCACCAATTTCACCAATCATCACAATAACGTCAGTGTCAGGATCTGCTTCGAAAGCGGCTAGGCAATCGATGTGTGTGGTGCCAATGATTGGATCGCCACCGATACCAACAGAAGTTGA
>VFKC01000064.1 GCA_009885745.1 Actinomycetota bacterium | reverse complement strand
GTTCGGTGAATCACCGCACACCACGAATCGAAACTTAGCCCAGGGTCAAGGGAGTCACAACGCTTTGATGAACCTAATTTCAATTCGGCCATTTCATCTGCGCCATTTCCGACCAGACCATAAAGTGCTGCGTTTAAACCACCTTCGACATTCTTTGAAGGTGATGATACAGAGATGATCGCCAAACCTAAAAGGCCAGCAAGAGCAACAGCGCTTACCTTGGGCGAAATTCTCCGAACCATTTGCTTGCTCTATTTGTGTGTCTTTGCGCGGGCTCGAACACGATCGCGATCAGTCTTGGAAAGGTGTAGCTTGCGAATACGAACTTGTGTTGGAGTTACTTCAACACATTCGTCTTCGCGGCAAAATTCCAAAGCCTGTTCCAAGCTCAAGAGTTTGGCAGGAATCAGGCGTTCAAGTTCATCACCAGTTGCCGAGCGCACATTCGTCAGTTTCTTTTCGCGCACAATGTTAACGTCCATGTCGTCTGCGCGAGCATTCTCGCCGATGATCATGCCTTCGTATACATCTGTAGTCGGAGAGACAAATAAGGTCCCTCGTTCCTGCACTGCGAAACATGCATATGCGGTTACCGCACCTGAGCGGTCTGAAACCAATGAACCAGATGGACGGGTGCGTAACTCGCCGAACCATGGCTCGTAGCGCTCAAACACGTGGTGCATAAGACCAGTACCACGAGTTTCGGTTAAGAACTCGGTACGGAAACCAATCAAGCCACGTGCCGGAACCAAATATTCCATGCGGACCCAACCAGTGCCATGGTTAACCATTTGTTCCATTCGGCCCTTACGCAGACCTAATAGCTGAGTTACCACGCCAACATAATCTTCAGGCACATCGATAGTGAGGCGCTCAAGTGGCTCGTGCTTCTTGCCATCAATCTCACGCGTAACTACCTGCGGCTTTCCAACGGTAAGTTCATACTTTTCACGCCGCATAATTTCAACAAGGACAGCTAACTGCAATTCGCCTCGGCCTTGTACTTCCCACGTATCTGGACGTTCAGTATCAAGAACTCGGATGGACACGTTACCGATAAGTTCGGCTTCAAGACGCGTCTTCAGTAGTCGGGCAGTAACTTTGCTACCAGATTCACCGGCAAGCGGGGAAGTGTTAATACCAATTGTCATCGAGATTGAAGGCTCGTCAACAGTAATAGCCGGCAATGCCACAGGATTATCTGGGTCAGCCAAGGTTTCGCCGATAGTGATGTTATCAAAACCTGCCACCGCAATAATGTCACCAGGGCCAGCAGAATCAGCTGAGACTCGTTCAAGTGCCTGAGTCATCAGAAGTTCAACGACCTTAGCCTTTTCAACAGTGCCATCAGTTTTCATCCAAGCAACTTGCTGACCCTTTTTGATTGTGCCGTTACGGACACGACAGATCGCCAAACGACCAAGGTAAGGAGATGAATCAAGGTTTGTTACGTGCGCCTGAAGCGGGGCTTCAGCATCGTACACAGGGGCAGGAACTGTTTCGATTAATGTGCGGAAAAGTGGCTCAAGATCCAACTCTTCTGGCATGCCACCATCTGCAGTGCGAGTCATCGAAGCACGACCAGCTTTGGCTGATGCGTAAACAATTGGGAACTGAATCTGCTCTTCATCAGCATCTAGATCAAAGAACAATTCATAAGTCTCGTCAACAACTTCAGCGATACGCGAATCGGGGCGGTCAACCTTGTTAATTACAAGTACTACTGCGAGCTTCTTTTCAAGAGCCTTGCGCAAAACAAATCGAGTTTGTGGCAATGGGCCTTCGCTTGCATCAACCAGCAAAATAACGCCATCAACCATTTCGAGGCCACGTTCAACCTCGCCACCAAAGTCAGCGTGACCTGGGGTATCAATGATGTTCAGTGTTACGCCATCAGGGGCGGCTGGGCCAACGTAACGAACCGCGGTGTTTTTGGCCAGAATCGTGATTCCCTTTTCCCGCTCAAGGTCCATTGAGTCCATGACTCGATCGTTAACATCCTGATTTTCTCGGAATGCTCCAGATTGCCACAACATGGCGTCAACAAGTGTTGTTTTGCCATGGTCTACGTGGGCGATGATTGCTACGTTACGAAGGTCACTACGGACGGCTTTTTGGGTCACTATCCCTATTCTAGGCCCTTATTCTGCAACCAAAAACCGCTTCACTCGTTGTTTGCGCTATTTTGGCGCCTATTGCGCCTGGCAATCTTGGTCGCTGGCTAAGAAAACGCTGCCTTGACCCACAAGAGTCACCGATCTTGTTGGTTCATTTATGTATGCAGCCTGGCCCGGGGCCAGAACAACTGAGTCATCCCCACTGATAATAGTGATTTCCCCACTGACACAAAGAACGATGGCTTCTCCCGGAATCTTGAGTGTTTGACTTGATTCTTCAGGACTAATTTCAAGTTTCAACAAGGCAAAATCAGCTTCGGGAACCGGATAATCGCTTACCCAATTATTTAGTGCAACAGGATGCACGTATGGAACATCAACCGGACGGAAATCTAAGACGCGCTCAAGTTCAACCAAGTCGATGTGTTTTGGGGTCAATCCCCCACGCAAGACATTGTCTGATGCAGCCATAATTTCAACAGCCAAGCCGCTCATGTAGGCATGAATATTTCCTGCCGGCAAAAATAACGCCTGACCTTTAGTCAAGACAACATGGTTCATTATGAGTGAAACAAATACGCCAACATCACTAGGATATTTTTCGTTGAGCGTTAGAGCGGTTCGCAGACTTTCCGGAAAATCATTTTTCCTCTGCAGTAGGTCATTTGCTACCGCTACAAACTCTTGCGATAAGTCCTGCAACTGCCCGGTTGAAGCCATAATCTTGCGATAGCACTCGGCTAATCCAACGCTGCTTAGTGCTTCGCTCCAAGAATTGATTCTTGCTTTGAATTCAACACTGCCTGACTGCGCGCCACTTAGCAATTCCAGAAGTTGCAGACTTTCGCTGATGTCTCGAAATCCGCACAGTGCATGGAACTCATCAGAAAGAGCAACAATCATTTCTGGTTTTGGTTGATCATCTTTGTAATTTCGTTCTGGGGCATCTAAAGCAATACCAAGTTGGTTCTCGCGGGCGAAACCTTCTTTAGCCTGCTGGGCATTCGGGTGAGCCTGAATTGAGAGCGGTTCATCAGCGGCCAGGAGCTTGAGTAAGAAGCTCAACTTGTGACCCGATAATTCTTCAGACAGCAAGATTTCTTTATTTTGGGTTAAAACGCTTGGTGAACCATCATGAGTTCCAAACCAAATTTCTGCTACTGGTTGAGTGGATGACTCTTCACCGAGCAAATTAGGGATTAATGTTTTTGAACCCCAAGCATAAGTTCGCGGCGAATTGTGAATTTGTCGAATCATGGAAACTACAGGACACCTTCGACAATCGTAGGAATAATTCTCTTAAGCATACTTTCCGGCGCTCAAACATTGTCATCTTTGCCAGATTCACGCGCATCAGTTGCTCAATCTAGACTTTTAGACGTTGAACCTAAATTCAACAACATCCCCATCAGCCATTACATACTCTTTACCTTCAATGCGAACTT
>VFKC01000055.1 GCA_009885745.1 Actinomycetota bacterium | reverse complement strand
CTCCGACACCGACTCCGACACCGACTCCGACACCATCTGTAACACCCACTCCTGTAATTCCTTCGGTAGTGAACATCAGATTGACGAGTGCGGATAAGGCCTCGATGACCGATAAGAGTGCTTGGTGGACAAATGAAGTCGCCTCATATAGTTGGGTTAAATTTGTCGAGGCAGGGGCTACCCTTAATTTGAATTATGTGGTGACCAATGCGGCTGGTAGTCCAATTGTGAATGCGCTGGTAACTTTGACTACCTCTCGTGCGATTGCCACATTTACTGGGAGCTTGACCGCACGCACAAATGCCTCCGGAATTGCCACGTTTACTCTGACCAACACAACTTCCAACGATCTAGCCGAAGCTAGGCCTTTTTCACCGAGTTCCATGTCGTATTGGGATGACTCACGCACCGTTACTCCTGAAGTTAAGTTTGACTTCACCCCAGGTGTAGGGGCCACTACCGAACACATCGACCGGGTCTGGACACACACAGTCAAGGCTGCGGGAACTGCATTTACTAAATCACTTCTTTGGTCTGAAGAGTTCTCGGGATCGGCAAACTCTGCCCCGTCATCATCGGTTTGGAATGTTGAGACAGGAAATGGATCTTATGGTTGGGGAAATGCCGAGAGGCAAAGTTACACTTCAGCGGCCAATCGACAAGATGGTACAACTGAGGGAAATCTGAACATTACTGCGACTCGACTTTCATCGTCAACGACTAGTAATTGCTGGTACGGAAAGTGTGAGTGGTCAAGTGGTCGAATAACGACCCAAAACAAGGTCAGTTTCACCTACGGATACCTAGAAGCTCGCATAAAGGTCCCTGCTGGAGTTGGCACTTGGCCAGCATTCTGGACTCTTGGCACTAACATCGGCTCGGTCTCTTGGCCAGCATGTGGCGAAATTGATGTAATGGAAGCAGTCGGTAAGGATCCAAAGGTCCACCAAGGGACTGTGCACATGACAACTGCAACTGGTGGTCATGATTACTTCTATGGCCAGGCAATTATGCCTGAAGCCTTATCGGCGGGATATCACACATTCGGTGTGCGTTGGATGCCGACATCGCTTGAGTGGTACATAGATGGTGAGCATTTCTACACAGTAAATAAGTCTGGGGTAGGGACGAACGCTTGGCCGTTTGGCCCTGCGGCAAATGGATCTATGCCCAAGCAGTTTGCAATTTTGAATCTCGCTATGGGCGGCACTCTCGGTGGCCCTGTTGCCAGTTCGTTGACCTCTGCCACGATGGCTATTGATTATGTTCGTTATTATTCAGCTAACGGACTTGGGACCGTAAATTACAATTAATTTTTTACGTCACCAATAAATTCAAGGATGAAAAACGAGGAATTTTGAAAAACATTTTTGCCCTGAGCCCTGGTCGAGCAGGTTCAATGTCATTCGCTACTGCATGCTCTCACCTGGAAAATTACACATCTGCCCACGAGTCGCTGGTAGACCAGATCGGTACGGCAAGATTTGCGTATCCAGAAAATCATATAGAGGCTGATAATCGACTCATATGGCATCTTGGACAGTTAGCGCAAAAGTATGATTCGCAAAATGTTCTTTATGTGCATTTGCTTCGGGATCCAGAAAAGATTGCGCAAAGCTATCTCAAACGATGGACTGAAATTAATTTCAATGCAGGCATCATGTCTGCTTTCGCCAATGGAATCGTTATGCGTGAACACGATTGGCCCGCTGAGCGTAAACTTGATGTCTGCCGATTTTATGTAGAAACTGCCATAGTCAATACTCAGGAATTTCTAAAGACACAGCCTCACATTGATGTATCACTCGAAGATGGTGGAGTTAGTTTCGAAAACTTCCTCGATCGAATTGGGGCAGTAGGGGATTTAGATTTAGTGAAGCAGGATTGGGCTAAGCCGCATAATGATCACAAGTTCTCTATAGAGCTAGATCGAAAAAACAACCCAGGCTTGATAAAGCGAGTAACCAAGCGGATCTTTTAGTCGTTCTAGTTACCTTGCGCCCGATCAGTTGGGGTAATCGCTTCAGGGGAGGTCTTTTCCCGTTTCCATGCCTTAATGGCAAAGTAACCGGAGACAAATCCCAAAACGCATAAAACTACAAACCTGTTTGGCCCAGGAACACTCATTGCTTTCATAATTGTTCGTGAGTTTGTGATTAGGACTAATCCGCCAACCAGCACGCCAAATGGGGCATGTGGCATCCGGCCAGCTAGCCGGGCGGCAATGGGTGCAATTAACACGCCACCAAGCATCAGAGCAAAAACAACTCGGAAATCAATTTTTGATGCGGTATCGCTGGCCGCTGGAGCCAATATAAAACCTAAGCTCGCAGCAGCAGTGACAAGAAATTCAGATGCGCTGACTGTTCCGATAACTGTGCGGGGCTCTGATTTGGTCAAAGTTAGCAGGGTAGGCGTGGAGATTGGTCCCCACCCTCCACCACCTGAGGCATCAACAAAGCCACCAACTAAACCTAGGGGGGCTAGCAATTTAGCGTTTACTCGTGAAACTGGGGGAATTATTCGAATCCCCGCGCCGAATCGAATGATGATTATTAGCCCTAAGACAAGAAGTAGCGCGGACACATAGGACTTAGAACCTTCGGTTGAAATATGAGATAGAACAGTTGCTCCGATGAAGCCGCCTATAGCGCCAGGAATTGCGAGACGAATTAAAATTCGTTTGTCAACATTTCCTGCACGCCAGTGTGTGATTCCGGAAACCAGCGTGGTGCCCAACTCGGCAAAGTGGACCGCGGCCGAAGCAGCAAGGGCAGTTGTTCCGAGTGTTACTAAAAGAGTGGTGCTAGTGACCCCAAATGCCATTCCAAGTGTGCCATCCACAAACTGCGCTATCGAGCCTGCGAGTGTGAACAAGAGGAATTTTCTCATCGAATTTCCTTAAATAGGGGTAATATACCCCTATTTAACTTTAATGAGTCGGTACTGTCAAATTTCTAAGAGAGAAGCTTTATTGGTATCCACGCTGATGGGTTTTGAATAAGGCGCTCAACTTTGGCAGGGAGTTTTCCTGAAACTAAGTGCACCAAGTTAACCGAATCTAGAATCTCGCGTTCGCTAGCACGCAAAGCAATCCATACCTTAGCTAAGCCAAGAGAAGTGCCTTGGTACTCCAGGGTTTCCGGACGCTTACCGCTTACCGAGGTCAAAGGACCATCTATGGCACGAATAATGTCGCCGAGGAATATTTCCTTGGCTGGGCGGGTAAGACGGAATCCGCCTTCTCTGCCTCGCCTGCTTTCAAGGATTCCGGCCCGACGTAAGGAATTTAATGCAGTTCGCAAATAGTCATCAGATAGAGATTGTGCCTGGCTGATCTGATCAATACTCACCCAATTCGGATTGTTAGCTGCAATCTCGATGGTTGCTCGAATCGCGTAATCTGTGAGGGCGGTAAAGCGCATGTTCCTATTATGGCTGGCAATTGACCTTTGGTGTCACGATTGAAGTGCGATGTATTATTCGGTAATTTTCACAGCCTAAATTGGGATACGCTGGTTGAAACAAAATTTGAAATGTATGGGGATCCATGGGTGTGTTAAATAAGACAGCGTTTGACGATGCTGTCCTTGACGAACTCGAAGCTCAAGCAATTTGGGCAATCCGAGAATGTGCTTCCTTCCAAAATCCAGTTTTGATGTACTCGGTTGGCAAAGATTCAACCGTGCTCTTACATCTAGCTCGTAAGGCCTTTGCGCCAGGTCCAATTCCATTCCCAATTCTTCACATTGATACTGGGTGGAAATTTCAAGAGATGATTACCTTCAGAGATCAGACAGTTGCTCAGCTTGGGCTCGACCTGCGTGTGCACAGTAATTTTGAGGCAATGCAGGCTGGGGTATCACCGTTTAGTCACGGAAGTGACGAATACACCCGAATAATGAAAACCGTCGCACTACGTGAGGCTCTTGATGCTGGTGCATTTGACTTAGCAATTGGTGGAGCACGTCGAGATGAGGAACGTTCCAGAGCCAAAGAGCGCATGTTCTCGCTCCGTGGATCAGGTCATTCATGGGATCCTCGCAATCAAAGACCTGAATTCTGGAATACAGTGAATAACTTGTTGCCTGAGGGATCAACAATGCGTGCATTCCCAATTTCAAATTGGACTGAGTTAGATGTCTGGAAATACATTAGACGTGAAGAATTAGCAGTAGTGCCGCTTTATTTTGCGAGTGAACGACCAACCATTGAAGTTAATGGTTCGATTCTTATGGTTGACGATAACCGCCTCACTGATGAGTACGACCAACCACCTGTCATACGTAAAATCCGTTTCAGAACCTTAGGTTGTTATCCATTAACCGCCGCTGAAGAATCACACACTAACTCACTTGATGAACTAATCAATGAGTTAGAGACAACAAACCGCTCTGAACGTGCTGGCCGACTAATTGATGGTGAAGGCCAGTCTTCCATGGAAGCCAAAAAGCTAGAAGGGTATTTTTAACATGCCCAAGAATGTTGTATTTGCGGTTATTTGTGGCTCTGTTGATGACGGTAAGAGTACCGTTCTAGGTCGGCTATTGGTTGATAGTAACTCCATTCCTGCGGACACTTTAGAACAAGCGCGAACAACTCGACGTGCTGGATCGGTTATCCCGGTTGGCGAAATTGATTACAGTTTGTTGACTGATGGGCTTGAAAGTGAACGTGAACAAGGCATAACCATTGATGTTGCTTACCGCCACATGTACTTGCCTTCGGGTCGCCGACTAATCATGTCCGATAGTCCTGGCCATGAGCAGTACACCCGCAATATGACAGTCGCAACGGCTAAAGCAGACATTGGCTTACTACTCGTTGATGCAAAAAGGGGAGTGCGGTCCCAGACAATTCGCCACGCAAATATTTGTGGGTTGATGGGTGTTAAGAAACTGATTGTTGCAGTAAACAAAATGGATTCGGTTGACTATTCTCAAGAAGTATTCAATGACGTAGTTTCTGAGCTCGAAACAAAAATTAAATCTCTTGGGTTTGAAACAATTGAGTACGTGCCAGTAAGCGGCCTGGTTGGTGACAATGTGAGCGCGCTTTCACTTAATACAAATTGGTTCACTGGAAATACGATCATGTCAGCATTGAATGAACTTTCTGCCGATCAACCAATTGAATCGACAAGTTTAAGAATTCCAATTCAGGCCGTCATCCGAACAGTCGATAATCGCGGATACGCCGGTCAAATTGCCAGTGGCACTTTGACGGTTGGGCAATTAGTTCAGATTTATCCGTCTGGCACACAGGCTACCGTTTCAAAAATTACTGGCGCGAAAAACGCTGGGGTTTACGTAGCGGGCGATGCGGTGAATGTTGAATTTGAACATGAAATCGATGCCGCGCGCGGACACATGATTGCTGGTGTTGAGGAAAGTAATCAGACAGTATCAAGAGTATTTTTGACTGATTTAATTTGGCTAAGCGATAAGACCCACACTAAGCAACAGTCTTATGTGCTTAAATGTGGACCGATTGAGGTGACCGCTAATGTCTCTGATATTCGGTATGTCAATGACATGGATGCAAATGAACAGATTGAAGCAAGCAATTTAAACATGAATGATGTAGCTAGAGTTGAAATTACTTTAGCCAGACCAACACTTTTGGACCCCTATGCGCTTAATCGCGATTTAGGTGGCTTTATCTTATGTGATCGCCTTACCCAAGAAACTGTTGCTGCTGGAATGGTATTGCATGCCATTCAACGCGAGTCTGAGGTACTTCGTCACGATTTTTCAGTTAACCGAGAACAGCGGGAAACGCTAAATGGTCACAAATCGTGTGTTCTTTGGTTAACTGGCCTACCAAGTAGCGGAAAGAGCACCATTGCAGATGAGGTTGAAAAATCCCTTTTCTCAATGGGTTATCGCACTTTAGTCATCGATGGTGACACTGTTCGAACTGGATTAAGTTCAGATCTTGGATTCACAAATGTTGATCGTTCAGAAAATGTCCGTCGTGTGGCTCATCTTGCAAATCTTGTAATGCAATCAGGCGTAGTTGCAATCGTTGCACTGGTATCACCAATCGCAGATGATCGTGACAAAGCCCGTGAACTTTTTCGAGATTCTGACTATCACGAGATTTTTATCGATACTCCGCTAGCGATTTGCGAGTCAAGAGATGTTAAGGGTCTCTATAAGAGGGCTAAGGAAAATCTGGTTGCCAACATGACGGGTGCAAATCATGGATATGAAGCCCCAGAGAATCCTGAGTTAATTGTTGATGGGTCAAGTCCACTGAGTGAAACAACGCAAAGAATTGTTGATCTAGTTTTAGCTAGGCAGAACAAGCCTTAAGCATCAATTTTGCTGCTGAGATCAAGCCATTCATTTTCTAGTTGGTCTTTTTCCTTAACAAGTGGGCTCAACTGAGAGTTGAGGTCATTGATAAGTTCAAAGTCTGCGGCTGAAGTTTCCATCAATTTGTGAAGATTTGAAATCTTTTCATCTAGTTTCATAATTGAGCGCTCGACTTTGCTGCGCGACTTGGTTAGGTCTCGTAGGTCACTTGCTGAAATTGTCTCAGTTTGAATAGATTCCGCACCAGTGAAAGCAGTTGGATCCGTAGGTTGTGCTGCACGTAAAGCAAGATACTGATCGATACCTTTGGGTAAATCTCTTACAGTTCCATCGCCCATAACTCCAACAAATGTGTCACATGCTCGCTCGAGGAAGTATCTATCGTGCGAGACGACAAGTAGAGTTCCCGCGAAACTATCGAGCAAATCCTCTAGTGCTGCAAGTGTCTCAACATCAAAATCATTTGTTGGTTCGTCAAGAATGAGAACGTTTGGCCCACCCATAAGTAACCGAGTGAGTTGCAATCGTCGACGCTCTCCACCCGAAAGATCGCGCACTGGAGTCCATTGGGATTCAGTGGTGAATCCTAGTCTTTCGCAGAGTTGAGATGCGCTGAGCGATTTGCCTTTGCCGATTTCTACATGGCTGGCGACTTGTTCCACAGCTTCAAGTACTCGCCAGTTTGGATTCAATTCTTCAAGGTGCTGAGACAAGAAAGCGGGTTTAACGGTTGTTCCAATGACAAGTTTGCCTGCTGATGGCTTAATAGTGTTGGTTAGCAATTTTAGAATTGTGGTTTTGCCTGCGCCATTGACGCCAGCAATGCCAATGCGATCACCAGGCCCAATGTTCCAGGTGAGGTGCTCAATTAAGGTTCGTTCGCCCACTTTAATGTCAACATCGTTTAGCTCGTAAACCGTCTTGCCCAATCGAGCATTTGCGAATGCCAACAATTCAACGTTGTCGCGCGGTGGTGGCTCATTGCTGATGAGTTCATTGGCCGCATCAATTCTAAATTTCGGTTTTGTAGTTCGTGCCGGTGCACCTCGTCGCAACCAAGCCAATTCTTTTCTGATTAGGTTGCTGCGCTTTTGGTCTTCCACACTTGACTGGCGCATACGTTCAGCCTTGGCTAGAACAAAAGCTGAGTAACCGCCTTCATACTCTTCAACGACACCATTAATGACTTCCCAAGTTCGATCACAAACTTCATCAAGAAACCAGCGATCATGAGTTACGACTCCCAAAGCGAGCCCACGGCGCGATTTTAGGTGGCTTGCCAGCCAGGTCACGGCTTCCACATCCAAATGGTTCGTGGGTTCGTCTAAGAGCAAAACATCAAGGTCGCTGATTAGGAGTTTGGCTAGAGCAACCCGGCGTCGCTCTCCACCTGAGAGTGGCCCCATCTCTCGAGCAAGTAGAGCCTCGCCAAAACCGCCAAATAGTCCGGTTAGAACCTCTCTGGCTAGCGCATTTGTGGCCCACTCATGATCTTGTTGATCACCGAGCACAATGTCTCGTACGGTTGCCTTGGGATCTGCTAGGTCAATTTGAGCAAGCACACCCATCGCGGTGTCATTGGTCAGGGAGACTCGACCTGAATTAGGGGTCTCAAGTCCGGCCATAACCTTGATTAGGGATGATTTTCCGCCACCATTTCGCCCAACGATGCCAATTCGACTGGCTTCAGCAAGACCAAGAGAGACATTATCAAGCACAGCTCCTTTGCCATAGGACAAGGAGACATTCTCAAGATTTATTAAGTTGCGGGGAGCCACCGGGTACCTTTCGTATGCCTCTAT
>VFKC01000086.1 GCA_009885745.1 Actinomycetota bacterium | reverse complement strand
TGATTTCGCTGGCACAGGATGATTTAGCTAGCGAGGCAAGAATGGACTTGGCGCAAGAAGTCTCCGAAACTGTGCGCCACGAACATTTGTTTGTTTATTGGCGTGACCGCATGGGGGCTTGTGGCAAAAACTTAACCTTGCACATTCACCATGACGCTGTACCAACAATTACTGGTTCCATATCTTGGGTAGCACAAGATTATTTGGAGTTGTATTCCACGAGTGGAACATATTTGATTTCAGTTGACTCAGTCTGGGCTATCTCTGGGCTCACAACCAGTGCCACTATCGCCAATCCCAATGTTTTAGAAGCTGCGTTTTCAAACGTTTGGTTACACAACTTATGCGACCAGCAAATTGATGCGACTTGGTTCATCGGCGATGAGAAAACCATTGTCGGCAAGTGTCTAAGGATTGGTCCGGATGCAATTGACATTCAACACCAGGGCCAGACCTTGAGTCTCTTGCATAAGCACCTAAGGGCTGTGCGGATCTCACCCAATAGTTATTAGGCAGGGCACTGAATTAAACCAGCAACTAAAGACTTGGCGTTCGTGGATGATTTTGCACGAAAACTTCGGTCGTGCGGTACATGTCGGCTATGAATTTTTCAACTACTTGTGCCTCTACTCGCCATTGACCTCGAGCGCCAATTTTGATTGCAGGTAATTCACCACTTCTAACCAATGTGTAAACCTGTGCAGGGGCAACATTCAAAATGTTAGCCACATCGCTTAACGTCAAAAATCTGGAAGTCACACTTTCATAGTGCCAACAAATCACACTTGAGCTCAAATACTTTTCCACAGTCAAACTTTTTCTGCGAGCCACATGAATGTTCTGTGTTTTGATAACAACAGCCTTAGGGGGAGTAGATGGCAATTCCGTTACGTGCACCACGCAGTGCAGCAGTTTTGAAGCCAATCCAGTTGCAGCGCAAATCAACATATAAAGATCCCAAGCTTTGGGCGGGATTATTGCTATTTGTCAGTTCCGCATACTTGGGTCAACATACTTTGAGTTCAGTTGGCGCGAGAACTCAAGTAGCAGTGTTAGTAAATGATCTAACATCTGGATCTCGTATTACTCCAGAGGACATACAACTAGTTGGTGTCGCTATTCCTGATTTGACCAACCTAGTGACAGATCCCTTGACCGCGATTGGCATGACTGTGCGCACCGATGTATTTGCCGGGGACTTGTTGAATGTGCGAGCCATCGGACCGGGCGAATTCAGGTCAATTAGAAATATCAGCGTCCCTTTGCGCGCTGGGCATATTCCAGCAGTTGCTATTGGAGATCGAGTTGATGTTTGGGTTACCCCTTCAACAACAGGTATGTCACTGCCCGGACCATCTCGCGTCATCATCTCGGCGGCAGTTATCGCAGATATTCCAGAAGTGATGGACTCGGCAAGTGATTCGTCGGTCACATTAGCAATCCCAACAAAGCAAGTGAAAGGTTTGGTGCAAGCCATGCGAGATGGGCTAATTGATTTAGTCGTTATTCCAATTCAAAATGATGTTGATGGTGCGCAATGAAATATGCAGTAGTTGCACTTGGCCGAGTTGAGTGGGAATCCGAACTCTTAAGCGCTCTTGCCCACCCGATGATTGGTTTGAAAATCCAGCGCCGATGTGTCGATGGCGTTGATGTTCACTCCGCCGTTCAAATTGTTGATGTCGATGTCGTGATTCTTTCAGATCAAACACTTCGTGTAGATGCCAACCTGATTAGCCATTTACGCGATCAAGGCATTGAGCTTTTAGTGATTACAACCAAACCTGAACATTGGCAGGAGCTTGGCGTTGAAAATCTTGTGATATTGAACCCGGCTCGTCCGATGGAAGCCTTATCTGCGATTACAACTTATCTGCGCAAAGGAGACGTTCCACAAGTCGTTGACGTTAATCCGCAGGGTGGGTTGATCGCGGTAGTTGGTTTTGGCGGTGCAACTGGTCGCACATCTTGTTTACGAGAAGTGGGATGGCAAAGCGCAACCAAAGGGATAAAGACACTGTTAGTTGATGGTGACACCTACGGTGCTTCGCTTCACCAAGAACTTGGATTAGATGCAACTACGAGTGGCTTGCTTGAGTTATGCCGAGCGCACGAGACGAGAAAACTTAATTCAGAAAGTATCGCCGAATATATTTTGCCAATTGCAGATAATTTGGATTTCGCTTCTGGAATTTTCAAAAGTTCAAGATGGACTGATTTGCGCGTCCCCGCGCTTCGCGGAGTTTGGCAACAAGCCAGAAGTTCACACCAAAGAGTGCTGGTGGATCTTGGACCAGTTCTGGAAATTGATCAGAGTCTCGTACATGAGTCTGCGCTGCCCAGGCGCCATGCTGTTGCACTAACCGCATTGGAACAGGCAACGAAAACAATCTTGTG
>VFKC01000043.1 GCA_009885745.1 Actinomycetota bacterium | reverse complement strand
CTTGAGTTTACTTGCCGACATTGTGTCGAATACTTTGCTGACACTGTGTCAAAACCCAAAACTGCATTTGCGCGAAGATTCAACTATGCGCAATCCAGTATTTCTCTTTCTGTTTACCGTTTTGCTAATCGTGATTCCGCAAGCGCACGCGCAGGCTCAATTGCAAGGTATGCCACTTTTGGTCCGTGGAAAAGATGGGCAAACGCTTACCGCATCAAAAACCAAAAATCTTTCTGCAAAAGGTAATTGGATTACGGTCTCTGGAAATAGCTACGATGAGCGCGTCGGTATTTATGTCACTATGTGCATCAAACCTAAAGCTGGAAAAATACCAACTCCCTGTGGCGGTGGCGTTAATAAGACTGGGACATCGGCAAGTTCAGTATGGGTTTCGTCGAATCCACCCGCTTATGGAGTGGGAACAGCAAAACCTTTTGGGATTGGCGGCGCCTTTAAGGTCAGGCTTTTCCTTGGTCCGCGCATAGGGAAGTTTGACTGCCGAAAGACCAAGTGCGTCATTGTCACCCGCGCTGATCATTTGCAGACAAGCAATCGCTCAGCAGATCTTTTTATTCCAGTCACTTTTGTCCGATAAATCAACGCACCAACGAATAAGAAAAGGTACATTATGAAATCAAAATTCATTCGTTCAATCAGAACTGTTGCCACGAGCATTTTGGTTAGTGCTGTATTGCTGCCTAGTGGCGCCAATGCAACGACTAAATCCGCTTTGTTGGACATGACTTCCATGACAATGCCGGTAATCTCTACTGTTCAGTCTGGCGATGTTATTTCCTTGAAAATATCGGGACTGGCAAGTCAAGGGGTATATGTTTCTGTTTGTCGCGGTGATGTCACATCAGCGACCAAATCAACGTTATGTGATCCTGATCAAAGCCACATGGCTTGGATTACTGCTAATGGGGGACAAGGCAGTGCAAGTGGGGCTACCGGTGGAAACATCACTGTTGCGACTACTTTCTCGTCAGTCAATTGCTTAGTTGATTCCTGCTCGCTTTACGTCCGCGGTGATCACAACAACACGACTGCCTACCAATTAACTCGTAAGATTCCCTTATCTTTTAAGGTCGGCGGCGGAGTGAGATTTGCTGATTCAGTTACTGGAACAGCCGGTGGCATGACCATGACTCCAAATGTTCCACATAATTTGACTTATGCAACGCCAATTCGATTCTCGCTTAAGTCAACATCTGGTTTAAGAATCACATTGTCATCCTTAACTCCGGATTGTTCAGTTAATGGAACAGTTGTGACAGCTCTGGCGGGAAACACTGTTTGTGCGATTGCCGCGACAACCCTTGGGAACACTAGGTACAGTCCACTGAGCGTCAATTTCCCTTTCTACACTTTTGCAAAAGCTCAAACAATTGGTATCAAATGGCCAGTTAGGACTTCAGTCAAGGTTGGTCAGAGTCTTGTTGTTCGAACAGTAACAAGCAATGTTAAGCAAGCAGTCACAGTCACTAGTAGCTCTCCAACAATCTGTTCTGTGACAACAGCCTCTGACAAGTGGACAGTAAAGATGCTTCGTGCGGGTAGTTGTGCCTTAAGTGCTGCTGCGTCTGCCGATGCAACGTCATCTGCGCGTTGGAATAGTGTGCAAATAGGCAAAGACTATTTAGTAGTTTCCTAAACCGTAAAGGCGCTTAATCCATTAAGGATAAACTTTTTAGCGGTGGCGATTTCAGTCGTGAGATCGCCACCACTTGTAATTCTTCGCACAGCAACATCTACGACGCCTGAGATTTGCATTGCAACCACTCGAGCGTCCTGCACTCCCAATTCAATTAATGAATCTGATAGTGGCAAAGTCATCTCGCGGTGTAGTTGTAACATCTGGGCTCTGCGGGTCGGCGGCAGGTTAACTGTTGCCGCGCTCTTTAGAAATTCATGGCGCCCATCATTCACGTATTCAAGTGACGCCTGCATCCAAGCTATCACTGCTTCAGTGGGGCTGTTCGCCGCTTTGACTCTGGTTTTGAGCAGTTCATTCATCTCGAATAACTCATCGATAAGCACATCGGCGATTAGGTCAGCGCTTGAATTAAAGTATGCATAAACACTCGTGCGAGACATCCCGGTTCGCTTAGCAATCTCGCCGAAGGTAACACTCTGCAAACCCGATTCACGGGCAATGATGTTTGCTGCGCGAAGAATCTCCGATTCGCGAAGATCTCGATTCTCAGCAACTGTGGCTGCAGCAATTTTGGGCACACGTAATTCTTGCATGATGTGTCCGGAGTGGCTATTTGAAAGAGGTGTTGCTTTGCTCACAAAAGGAGGGGTTCCGCGAGCAGGTCATGCAGAAAAGCCTAATTCTGCCCGACAATCTTGAGTGCCTCATCGTGAAGCAGGCTATTCGTGGTCAGGGCATTTCCAGCGATTAGCATGTTGTTGCCATCAAAGCCAGTTACCTGACCTCCTGCTTCGGTCACAATTGCCGCAAAAGCAACCATGTCCCAAACATTAAGTTCTGGTTCGGCTGCGATGTCAACGGCGCCTTCAGCAACTAGCAGGTGCGACCAGAAGTCACCAAATGCACGGCTTCGCCAAGTTTGCGCTTGTAATCCGCTCAAGGCTTCGGGAACCCACCCGATTGAATCGGAGTATGAAAATGAGGCATCCTGCAGGTTGGAAATAGCTGAAACAAAAATCTGACGGGTCTTGCCATCTACATCTGTGGTGAAGGCACCTTTGCCAGTTTGCGCCCACCAGCGCCTGGCCATTGCAGGTGCCGAGATAAACCCTAGTATTGGCAGGCCATCTTCGAGTAGACCAATCAGAGTGGCCCACACTGGTACACCGCGCACATAATTTTTGGTCGCATCGATTGGGTCTATCACCCAGGTGCGATTGGATTTGCCGTCGGTGGAGGCAAATTCTTCGCCGACTATTCCATCGTCGGGGCGCTGTTCATTCAGCACCGTTCTGATGGCCTGCTCGACGGCTTTGTCTGCTTCGGTGACCGGAGTTAGGTCAGGCTTAGTATCAACACGCAACGAACCGGATCGATAATTTGCAACAGTTATAGCGTCTGCAAGGTCAGCAAGTTCCCTGGCTAATTCCAAATCCGTGGTCATATGAATACGCTACTGCCTTAGAGTTGCACTAGGCGAACGAGCACAGAGAGACACCACAAAAATGTTTGGCAAAAAAAAGGATATGCAAGGTCAAGTAACAGCTATTAATGATGTTGCAAAAGATCTAGAAAAGAATCCGTCCAAGATTGGAGAGATTCTTGATGCACTGCCTGGAAAATTGAATGAGACATCAGGCAAAATCCCCTTCGCCGAACAAATCCTTGCCATTTTTTATGCCGTTAAAGACCCAAAGACGCCAATTAAAGCTAAGGCTATGCTGGCAGCTGCTCTGGCTTACTTCATTGTTCCGACCGATCTGATTCCGGATTTTGTAATCGGCTTTGGCTTCACTGATGACTTCGCCGTTCTAACAATGGTACTTCGCCACCTGAGTACCACGGTCACGAATGACCATCACGAATTAGCTAGAAGGCGCCTGCAAAGCGACGAGCAATCTTCGAAGTGATGTAAGTCGATTAAGGCCAGCTTCTCCTGCATGTCCTTGACTAACCCACACGTCAAGGGCGCAATCAGGTGGGGCGTCACCGGCGATGTTTACATGTGTGCACGCGCGCGGACAATCCGCTGCACCATCAATAAGTTCTGAAAAAGATTCAATTATTTCTTCGGGCGCAACATGTGCCAAGCCAAATGATCGCAACCCTGGCGTATCAATAACCCAGCCAGAGTCATTCGGCAGCGCGATAGCCTGAGCAGAAGTTGAAGTGTGTTTACCTCGACCAGTTACCGCATTGACAATTCCAACAGCTCGGGCAGCCAGTGGGGCAATGGCGTTTACCAGGGTCGATTTACCGACACCTGAATGTCCGACGAACACTGTTGTGCGCCCATGCAAAGCATCAATAACTTCAGTGATACCTTCGCCGGTAGCTTGATTGACCAGAATGTGGGAAAGATCCATCCCGGCGTAGTTATCGAGCAAATTCTGGGCCGACCCGAGATCGACTTTGGTAATAATCAGGAGTGGATCAAGTCCGGCTTGAAATGCTGCAACTAGAGCGCGATCAATCAATCCAGTTCTTGGTTCAGGATTTGCCGCGGCAGTCACAATTGCCATTTGGTCCGCGTTTGCAACAATCACTCGCTCCACCGGGTCACTGTCGTCGGCAGTTCGAGTCAAAACAGTTGTGCGGGGTATTAGTTCAACAAGTCGAGCCAAAGTATCGACCTTGCCGGTGAGGTCTCCAACAAGGCGGACTCGATCGCCTATCACTACGCCTTTGCGGCCTAACTCGCGAGCTTTGATAGCCAGAACCGTATGTTGATCCTCATGCGCTGCGCCATCTGGGACCGCACACGTTATCCGACCACGATCAACTCCGATAACTCGGGCTGTTGTTGCTTGTGAATAATCAGGTCTGTCTTTACTTCGCCTGCGCGAATTAGTTCGCGAAGGGCGACGACCTATGGCGTCCTCGTCGTAAAAGGTCACTGACTCACCAAGTGCGTCCACATGCCGGCAAAATCCGGCAGAGTTTTACTCGTGGTTTCAATGTTCTCGATTACCAAGCCTTCAATGGCCAAGCCAAGAACAGCACCAGCCATTGCCATGCGATGATCCGAATAGGTGGCAAATTGCCCATTGTGCAATTTCTTTGGATTGATGATTAGCCCATCGGATGTCTCAGTCACATCGCCGCCTAGGTTGTTGATTTCAGTTGCAAGCGCGGCTAAGCGATCTGTTTCATGACCTCTTAAATGCCCGATACCGCGCAATTGAGAGGGTGAATTTGCTAAAGCGCAAAGCGCTGCAATCACGGGGCTAAGTTCGCCAACATCATGAAGATCGACATCAATTCCATTGATAACACCTGTGCCGGTGAAGGTAACATCGTTACCTTCTCGAGCGACATGGGCACCCATAAGTGCAAGCAAATTGCGCAGGGCATCCCCGGCCTGATTGGTCTGGGTCGGCCAATCCGGGATTGTCACCGAGCCACCACAAACCAAAGCAGCAGCGACAAAGGGCGCGGCATTGGAAAGATCTGGCTCAACAGTGACGTTGAACCCTGCTGGAATCTTTGGGTGCACAGTCCATTTGGCATTGAATTGATCAGTTATTTCAACATCGACTTGCACACCCACATGGCGCAGTACTTCAACTGACATTTCGATGTGTGGCATTGAAGGTAATGCGCCACCTGAATGAATAACGGTTATGCCCGAATCGTACCTACAGCCAGCCAGCAACAAGGCGCTAACAAACTGTGATGAGGCAGAGGCATCCAGGGTTACTGTGTTGCCTGCAACGAACCCCTTGCCATGAACCGTGAAAGGCAGTGTGCCTCGACCTTCGTCGCTTATTTCGATACTTAGCTCACGTAGCGATTGAATGATTTGATTCATCGGACGAACGCGTGCATGTGGGTCGCCATCAAAGCGAATGTCTCCGTGGGCAAGGGCTGCAACTGGAGGAACAAAGCGCATAACCGTTCCCGCCAAACCACAGTCAACTTCGCTGGGGCCGGTCAGTGGGCCGGGCGTAACGATGAAACTATCGCCATCGTCTTCCACGGCAACACCCAAACTGGAAAGTGCCCCTGCCATTAGCAGGGTATCTCTAGCCCGGAGTGGGTGATTTATTCGTGATGGTTCACTAGCGATAGCCGCTAAGACAAGCCAGCGATTGGTAAGAGACTTAGATCCAGGAATTCTTACTTTGCCAACCAAAGGGCTGGTCCGGTGTGGGGCATTCCATAAATCAATCACAAAGTACAGCCTAACGGCTGGCACACCCGTAAGTATGTGCCCAAGATAAGCGGGAGCAACTGACACAAAAGCTGGAGATGGCATACAAGAGTTGCTTTGCGAATGCATTATGGTGGCCATTTATTTTTATTCGATTGGTGTGATTATTCGAGAATTAATTTGGATACATCTGATTATTCACACCCTGTGAAATACAGATATCTACCTAGAAAATGTACTTAAATCCCCTTATTGCACATACTAATTCAGGTGATCTGCACCCTTCGGAATTGCCTGCGGTAGTTATTGGGCATTTGCTGAAATGCCCGCTGACCCAACCGTGGTGCACGAGCACCCCTGATTAGGCTCTATCCTTGAGTTCTAAGGTTTTCAATCGTCTAGGAGCAGTTATGAGTAAGCGCGGCCGCAAAAAGCGTGATCGTAAGAAGAACAAGGCTAATCACGGCCGTCGTCCAAACGCTTAGTGACGATAGTTTTTCTAAAAAGAGACCTGGTTTTCCGGGTCTCTTTTTGTTTGTCGGAAGTGGCACGAAAAAATCTTCGGTGAACAAATCATCGCCCAATCGCGGTAGCGTTAAGTTGTGCCAATCACCCGACCCTTGCTTCTGGATATTGCTGAGCAGCGCACTGATTTAACCGAGCAGGAATTGGCATACATCCAGCTCTTGCTCAGTGATTGGACTTTGCTAGCAGACCTGTCTTTTTCCGATTTGGTCCTGTGGCTACCAACTTGGAATGAAGCTGGATTTATTGCGGCTGCTCAAATAAGACCAACAACTTCGCGAACATATATTCCAGAGGATCTCGTTGGTCATTTTGTGCCGCGGGGCAGACATGCTGAACTTGATCGCGCCAGTGCTACTGGAGAAATTACCATTGGTCCACCGGGACAAGAAAACGAGTTGACTGAGGTTATCCCGGTCACACATGGAGAGCGAGTCATCGCTCTACTTGGCAGATATTCTGCAACACCTGGTTCAGGAAGAATGGAAAGTATCTATTCGGCTTGTGCAACTGAACTTTTCCAGATGGTTGCAACTGGTGAGTTTCCAAAAGTTTCTAACAATGATCAAGGTACAGGCGGCCGTGGCGGAGCTCCGCGAGTTGGTGACGGCTTAATCCTGCTCGACAATTTTGGGGTAATTGAGTATTCCAGCCCAAACGCTCGGTCGGCGTTTCGCAGATTGGGAGTAGCCATCGACATTGAAGGTGAGGTTTTAGCCGAGCTTGCCAACCGACTCAATCGCCCCGGAATACCGATCAATGACACTTTGAGTTTGGTGGTCCGAGGCAGAATTCAGGGAACAGCAGAAATTCAAGGCACTCAAGCGGCGGCAACTGTTCGCTCCATCCCATTGCGACAAGAGGGTGAGTCGCGCAAGACCCTAATCTTGATGCGCGATGTCAGCGATTTGCGTCGCCGCGAGCAAGCTCTCCTTGGTAAGGATGCTGCCATTCGCGAAATTCATCACCGGGTTAAGAACAATTTGCAGACGGTTGCCTCACTGCTTCGCATTCAAGGCCGACGATTAACGGACACTTCGGCTCAGGCCGCACTGGCCGAAGCAGGTCGCCGGGTCGCCACAATTGCTGTTGTTCATGATTTATTGGCACACAATCCTGATGAAATGGTTGATTTTGACGAGGTGGCAACGCGAGTCATTGCCCTGACTGTGGAAACCTCTGTCCCGGTTAAGGTTCATCTGTCTACAGAACTTTCATTTGGGTGGTTAACTACAGATCAAGCATCGCCCCTAGCGCTTGCCTTGGCTGAGCTTGTGGCAAATGCGGTAGAGCACGGCTCTAATGGGCGTGATGAGGTTTCCATCAAGGTATCTGCTACTAGGACAGCTGATAATTTACTCGTATCTATCAGCGATGATGGCTCTGGAATTAGCCTCCCAATTGAGGCAGAGAGCAGTTTAGGTCTTGCTATTGTAATGACTTTGGTTAATGACGAACTTGATGGCCAAATCTCATTTGCCCACGTTGATGCCGAAGATTATGTGGGCACGAAAGTAACAATAAATTTGCCATTGAATCGTGAATAAACTCAGTATTCACCCGGAAAGTTGCCGTCTTAAAGGGTTTTAACTTCGGGGAATGTCGGTGTCAAAAACATGAGGCGTTGGTTCTAGGCCGCGGGCACGAGCACGCTGAGCGCGACGCTTGATAGCCCGACGCTCATCTTCGCTGGTTCCGCCCCAAACACCAGAATCCTGACCAGTTTCCAAAGCCCACTTTAGACATGGCTCGATAACTGAGCAACGACGACAGACTGCCTTCGCTTCCTCGATTTGTTGAAGTGCTGGGCCGGTATTGCCAATTGGGAAGAAGAGTTCTGGATCTTCGTCACGGCAGGCTGCCTCATGGCGCCAATCCACGTGATCCTCCATCTGGTAGTTGGGTAAAATTCGTGTGCAGGTTTTCGGCTTGTTAGCCGTTGTCTGGCACAAGTCCTAACTCTCCCACTTGGAGAACCGTTTCACAAGGATATCCACGCGATTCATAGGGTTTTTTGCAATTTCTTTTCGATTTTTTTGAAAATGGGACTAGTTTGCGATGGTTAATGTGACTTGAATCTCAAAATATCCTTAAACCAAAATTTTCAAGGCTGATGGCACATAGCGGACATCGAGTCTTTTTGATGGTGATAAAACCTCGCCATCAACTTGTACCCACAGTTCTTCAGGACTAATAAAGGCGGCGGACTCTTGATTGCTTAACATGATGAAGGATTTATCAGGGTTACTCACCTGTGCGCGCACCGCACGTTTTATTAAGCGCGAAATGCCACCTAGCGTTAGTTCTTTTGCTGCAAAAATATCAAGAGCCGTATCTAGAGTGGCAGCGGGAGTCAGTGGAAGTGCAAATTCACCAAGGTATGTCCATGGGGCTAAATTGATAATGAGCGCTAAATGAGCCTTTCCATGTGACTTGCCATTTAGGTCCAGAATTTCCAGTTTTGGCTCTTTGCGGTTGGTTTGAATTAGTAATTCACGAAATGCCATTCTTGTGTACGCAAGGTCTGTCACTTTTTTGCCAGTAGCTCGCCTATCTTGCATCCGCGCAAGCACAGCAGCATCAAGACCTATCCCGCAGTTAAATAGAAAATAGCGTGACAAATTATCAGTGGTGGCTTCCCCGACCCCTATAGTTTTAATTGAATTGTGCGCGACTAAATTAAGGATGTGTCCACAAGCCGCAAGCGCACTTGTGGGCCAACCAATATTGCGAATAAACACATTTGCATTACCGCCTGGTATCGCAGCCACGATTGGATTCTTTTCATGTTTCGGTGTTTGGAGTATTCCATTGGCAATTTCATTGAGTGTTCCATCGCCGCCAAAGCTTAAAACCAATTCAAAGCCCGCTGCTTGCGCTGTCCTTGCGAACTCTAAAGCATCGTGTGGCCCTGTCGTTTCCTTAACAGTCAAATCTAATTTCTGGGAAAGTAATTTGACAATCTCATTAAATAAATTAGGTGTAGTTGACGTCGCGAATGGGTTAACTATCAAGAGCGTTCGCATCCCATCAGCCTAACCGCGCTAGTTAGCAAAAGCTGTACCGTAGGAGTATGAAAAAGCTTGCAGGCATTGTTGGGGGAGTAGAAACTGTCTCACTATTTATTTGTGCGATTTTTTTATCATTTGCGCACACAAGTGGAGCCCAAAATGCAAGCCCTAGTTCAAGTAAGGCCTTGGCGATTACCTGTTTGCTTTTTTGTCTCTTCGCGCTCTGGTGCACTTGGGGATTGACTCGACCAGGCAATTGGGCGCACACCCCTTACCTTCTGGTTCAGGTTTTTGTCCTCATCACCGGAGCGACACTCTTGCAAGCAACGGCCATTGAGATTAAGTTGCTGGGTATCTGCGTATTAGCCATCGGGATTCTGGGTTTAGTTGGCTGGTTTGCTCTGACCAGAAAACCACATTCAACCTAAAAATTAGAACCTCAATCTTGGACTAAACCCATGCGCAGGCTTTCTAAAGTTTTTGCGAGTATTCGAGAAACATGCATTTGCGATAAGTCAAGTTCTTGAGCAATTTCACTTTGGCTCTTGTTCTCAAAAAATCTCAAGAACAGAACTCTTTTAGCTCTTTCATCAAGGAGTGCAATAAGCGGCTTGAGTGATTCGTGATCTTCAATTTGTAATAAGGATTCATCGATAGAACCGAGCGAATCACCCAAGGCTGGAGAGTCTTCGTCAGAAGAACCGTCAAGACTCACTGTGAAGTAGGCAGATTGTGATTCCATCGCTTCCATCACATCTTCTATGGTGATTCCCAACTTTAAGGCAATTTCATTCGGAGTAGGTGAGCGATTCAACTCGTTGTTGAGTTCACTTCTGGCCTTTTCGACCTTTGCCCCAAGTTCCTGCAGTCGACGTGGAACTCGAATAGCCCAGGTTTTATCTCTGAAATGACGCTTGATCTCGCCAATGATTGTCGGCGATGCATATGTTGAAAATTCAAATCCGCGACCTAATTCGAATCGATCGATTGCCTTGATCAAGCCAATCGTGCCTACTTGGACAAGGTCGTCAAGTGGTTCGCCTCGATTGCCAAATTTGCGGGCCAGGAAATAGACCAGCGGTAGATGTTTCTCCACAAGCGCATCTCGGATTACCCTGCGTTCGTCACTATCCGCTTCGAGAGCTGCGAACCGCTCGAGCATTTCACGATCTAGTTCTCGTGACTCAGCACGATCAAGCACTAGTTACCACTTTAGTTTCCAGTGTTATTTTTACTGAGCCATCGGTTGAAGTTTCGACAGCCACGTTGTTAACTAGTGCACATAAAATTGTCCAAGCCCAAGAATTCTCATCTGGTGCACTAACACCAGCAGGACCGACTAATTGAACTTCTAGCCCCACGTCAATTCGAGCTAGCGAGATCTTTATTTCACCTGGACTCTGATTTTGTCCAAGAACAATTGAGTAAGCCTCGTCAATGGCCAGACGTAAGTCTGCGATTTGGTCGATGCTTAAGTCAGCATAGGCCGCGACATGTGCTGCAGTACTGCGAACAAGACCTACATGATGGGTATCGGCTGGGACGATTAAATGAATTGTGCTCACAAGGAAACGCTAGTGCAAAATGGTCAACAAGTATGAATTCGGTGGCCAAAATTGCTATTGAGGTTGTGCAAGAGCTTTAAGTGGCTCACCAGTTAGGCGATAGCCAGTCCAGCCTTCAATGGGTTGCGCACCCACATTCCGATAGACCTCAATTGCTTTTGCATTCCAATCAAGGACTGACCACTGGAATCTTGTGTAGTCATTTTCCTGACAAACCTGCGCCAACTTGTTTAGCAGCGCAGTTCCGATACCTTGGCCACGAAAGTTGGATCGAACATAGAGATCCTCTAGGTAGATTCCGTAGCGACCTTCCCAAGTGCTGTACGTGAGAAACCAGATTGCCATCGCCGCAAGACCTTCAGGTCCATCAACAACATGCGCATACACAATCCGCGGGTTGTTTTTATCACCAGAAACAGAAGTGCTACCGAATAGGACCCTTTGCAGGTCTTGCTCGGTAGCGATTACTTCATCAAGTGCTTCTTCGAAGATTGCTAGTTCGATTATCATCTTGTGCATTTCAGCTACATCAGTTTCAGTAGCTGTTCGCACAGAGAAGTTCATGAAAAAAGATTAAGCCTTTTTGCTGTCTGCAAAGATTTCAGCGATTTCATCAATCTTTGCAATTAGTTGATCTGCAACTGCAACATCAACTGTGCCCTTAGTTCCTGCGGCACCGGCAAGTTTTGTTGCCTCATTAAAAAGTTGGTGCAAGTTTGAATACTTTTCGAAGTGTGGTGCTTTGAAGTAATCAGTCCACAAAACCCACAGATGATCTTTAACCATATGTGAGCGCTCTTCTTTGATTGAGATAGAGCGTGCCTTGAAGTTGGGATCATCTGAGGCGTGGTACTTTTCCATGCAAGCTTTAACCGACATCGCTTCGATGCGCGCCTGGGCAGGATCGTAAATACCGCAAGGCAAGTCGCAATGAGCATTTACTCGAATGGTCTTAGCTAAAAAGAACACTGTTCCCCCACATAAAAGAATCTTGCTATCGACTAATAGTACTACAGAAAGTATGGTCAGGGTATTCGAGAAAATGTTGAACAATAGAGGAACATCCAAGAAATGTTTGAAATCTTCAAAACGGTGTAAGAATGGGGTCATGTCGTTTCGCATTGGGATTGCTAAGGTCTGGAATCACAGCATGATTCCGGTGCTTGTTCCCGATGACCGCGTACTTGTTCGTTATGGAGTTCCCTTTGTTATCGGCGATGTTGTTGTCTTTAAGAGGGCCGACAAGATGGAAATCAAGCGCGTAGAGCGCATTGATGATGAGGGTGTTTACCTTGTCGGAGACAACGATTTTATGAGTTTGGATTCTCGGTCATATGGTCTGATTCCACCTGAATCGGTTATCGGAAAAGCAGTTGTACGACTTTGGCCACACCCAGGACATGTGTAGTTAGAAAAGAATTATCTAGGAATTAATCTTCTTCTATTTCGTCATCAAGACGTGCCAACCAAGTAGCAAGTCGCTCCACTGGGATTTCAAAATCAGGATTAGCATCAACGAATTCTCGTAGCCGAGCGCCAAGCCAAATGAATGAAATCTCTTCTTCGCCGCGACGGCTTTCGAGTTCCTCGATGCCACGATCTGTGAAGTACATAATGTCCCTAACTGAATGCCTGTTGCACGAGTGCAGCTTGTTCTAGTTCATGGCGGTGGTGTGAGCCCACTGCTGGAGATGATGAGGCAGGTCGAGACACTCCGCGAATTGAGTGGTTAATTAGCGCAGGCAAATTCATTGCCATAAAACTCCAGGCACCCTGATTAGCTGGTTCTTCTTGGACCCACTTAATCGTGGTCATGTTCTGATAGCGAGCGAGTTCAGGTGGCAAAGTTAATGTCGGAAGTGGATAGAAGCGCTCAACTCGAACAATCGCTACATCCTTTCTTCCAGTGCGTGTGCGTTCTGCTACGAGGTCGTAGTAGACCTTGCCAGCACAGAGTAAGACAGTAGTTACTTCTTCTGGGTTAACAGTCTTATCGCCAATAGTCGAGGTAAACGTGCCTTCGGTGAAATCTGAAACTGAGGAAGTGGCAAATTTTGCTCGCAAAAGTGATTTCGGCGTAAAGATAATCAAAGGTCGGGCCAAAGGTGAAAGCGCCTGCCAGCGAAGCAGGTGGAAGTAGGAGGCAGGCGTTGAAGGCATGGCGACCGACATGTTCTCTTGGGCGCACAGTTGTAAGAAGCGCTCAACTCGGGCTGAAGAGTGATCAGGACCTTGGCCTTCATAGCCATGGGGAAGTAGCAAAACTAAATTGCTCTTCTGAGCCCATTTTTGTTCTCCAGCGGAAATGAATTCATCAATAATTGTTTGAGCGCCATTAGCAAAGTCGCCGAATTGTGCTTCCCACATAACGAGAGCATCTGGGCGAGCAACTGAATACCCGTATTCAAATCCCATTGCGGCAAATTCACTCAGCAATGAGTCATAGACGAATAGTTTGGCATCGCCTTCGTAACAGGTCTTAAGCGGCTTGTATTGCCATCCGGTATTGCGATCAACGATTACTGCATGGCGATGTCCGAAAGTGCCGCGCCGAGTGTCTTGTCCAGTAAGTCGGATAGTTCGACCTTCGGTCAGCAAAGAACCTAACGCTAGTGCTTCACCCATGCCCCAATCGATAGTGCCGCTTGCGACCATGTCGGCACGTCGTTGTAATTGTGGCACTAGGCGAGGATGAATGGTAAAGCCATCAGGTACTTGAAGTTGACTTGCTACCACACGTTCAATTGTGGCTGTCGAAATTGAAGTGTCAACGTCCATAGTCGGTTGCTGCGGTAGAAGACTTTGCTCGCCGTATGCCAAAACCTCTGGAGAGTATGCGCTAAAACTATCGGCCGGTAATGCCTTTGTTGATTGGAAGACTCGTTCGAGTTCATCTTGGTAGTGCTTGAGGGCATCTTCGGCCTCTGTCACGCTGATGTCTCCACGACCAATTAATGACTCGGTATACAGTTTTCTTACAGAGCGTTTTTGATCGATGATCTCGTACATAAGTGGTTGAGTCAGGCTGGGATCGTCCGCTTCGTTATGTCCGCGACGGCGGTAGCAAACTAAATCGATAACCACATCTTTGTTAAATTCTTGTCTGAATGCGTAAGCCATTTTTGAGATTCGGATAACGGCTTCAGGATCGTCACCATTGACGTGGAAAATAGGTGCTTGGATTGTGCGCGCAACATCAGTTGCGTACACACTCGTTCGGCTATAGCGAGGTGATGTCGTGAAGCCAACTTGGTTATTAATGACCAAGTGGATGGTGCCTCCAACTCGGTAACCCTGAAGTTGGCTGAATTGCAAAGTTTCTGTGACAACACCTTGGCCGGCAAATGCGGCATCTCCGTGCATGAGAATCGGCAAAACTGAGTACTTTTCTTTCACCCCGAGCAAATCTTGCTTAGCGCGAACTATGCCTTCAAGTACCGGATTAACTGCCTCAAGATGCGATGGGTTTGCAGCCAGATAAACACCAACTGTGTCACCGGTGCTACTTGTATATGTGCCTTGAGTTCCTAGGTGGTACTTGACATCGCCAGAACCATGAACCGATTCCTGGCCGTAATGTCCTTCAAACTCATTGAAAATTCGTTCGTAGCCCTTGCCGGCAATGTTTGCCAAAACATTCAAGCGTCCGCGATGGGGCATACCGATGCAAACCTCATCGAGACCGTCGCGGGCAGCCTCGCCAAGCATTTCATCAAGCATTGGGATGGTGCTCTCGCCACCCTCGAGGCTGAAACGTTTCTGACCAACAAATTTTGTTTGTAAGAAGGATTCAAAGGCTTCCGCTTCATTTAGCTTGCGCAGGATTCTTAGTTGCTCATCACGATCAGTCTTTGCATGTGGTTGTTCTACTTGTGCCTGTATCCAGCGACGTTGCTCTGGATCTTGCAGGTGCATGTATTCAATGCCTGAAGTTCGGCAGTATGCATCTCGCAGGATTCCGAGTATTTCGCGCAATTTAGCAAAAGGTTTTCCGCCAAATCCGCCAGTGGCGAATTCTCGATCTAGGTCCCAAAGCGTAAGACCGTGATTTGAAATGTCCAGATCTGGATGAGAACGCTGGTGATATTCCAGCGGATCAATGTCAGCCATCAAGTGTCCACGAACTCGAAATGCGTGAATCATTTCTTGAACGCGCGCTGTTTTATCAAGCATGTCTGCGTGATTTGTTGCAATGTCCTTGGCCCAGTGAATTGGCTCGTAGGGGATTCTAAGGGCGCGGAAAATATCCTCATAGAAATTATATTCACCAAGTAGAAGTTGATGAACTCGACGTAAGTATTCTCCAGATTGCGCACCCTGAATAACTCGATGGTCGTATGTGCTGGTCAAGGTTAAGATTTTGCTGACCGCATTCTTGGCCAGAATTACATCAGATGCACCTTGCCATTCGGCCGGATAATCCATCGCTCCAACACCGATAATTGCAGCTTGGCCACGCATAAGTCTTGGAACAGAGTGAACTGTCCCAAGAGTTCCAGGATTTGTGAGCGTTAAGGTCGTACCTTGAAAATCTTCGACTGTTAATTTCCCAGAACGCGCTTTGCGAACCATGTCCTCGTAGGTCGACCAGAAAGAAGCAAAATCCATCGTGTCTGCGGCTTTGATACAAGGCACCAGTAGTTGTCGAGTGCCATCTGCTTTAGGTAAGTCAATCGCTAGTCCAAGGCCTACATGCGGATGCTTTAATACCGCAGGCTTTCCGTCAATCTCATCGAAGGAGACATTCATATCCATCATGTCGGCAAGTGCGCGAACTAAAGCAAAGCCAATGATGTGGGTGAAGCTAACCTTGCCACCTCGGCCACGGGCTAGGTGGTTGTTGATAACAATGCGATTGTCCACCATAAGTTTTGCTGGAACTGCTCGAACACTTGTAGCAGTCGGGATAGACAAACTTTCTTGCATGTTAGTTACTACACGGGCAGCTGTGCCCTTAAGTCTTTCAGGTGCTTGACCTGGCGACAGTTTGGTCGCTGGAGTAGGAACAGTTGGAGTATCGCGAGTTGTTACAGACTGCTTAATAGGTTCAACCGGCGGTAATTCTTCAAAAACGGCTGGAGCTGGCGCGATTGCAGATTCTGCAACAGATGTAGGAGTCTTCGGTTGGCTCACTTTGCTCGCTTTTTTCTTAGCGATTGGAGAATATTCAGTTGGTTGGTAATCGGCAAAAAACTCCCACCAAGCAGAATCTACTGATTCTTTGTCCTGGAGATACTGTTCATACATCTCATCGACGAGCCAGTCATTGGCTCCGAACGGGTTATTCGCTGGACCAGACACCGATAGCGACCTTCCTTGCAAGTTTGTCTTCTCTAAGCGTATCGGTCTTGTGTGTTGGCTTTGGACGTGCATGAGTGGTTTTTATAAGGCAGGGTTATCGGTGTGGAAACAACTTGGTCATCGGATCTCACCAATCGAATTGCAGTGGTTACTGGTGGCTCGCGTGGAATTGGGTTTGCAGCTGCGAGCAAACTGGCCTCCTTGGGGGCGCAGGTCGTATTAGTTAGCAAGTCACAACAGTCTGTGGATTCAGCAGTAAATTCCTTGACTGGAATGGGTTTCAAGGCATCGGGCTTTGCGGTTGATTTAGCAGACTCGGACGCGGTACTAGAAACTTTCAATCAAAATCAAGTGGCTTTAAATGCGGATATCTTGATTAATTCAGCAGGTGTCATGAGTGAGCGCACTGCAAAAACTCTGCGCACCAGTGCGAGTGAATGGAGACGAGTCTTAGGGGTAAATCTTGATGGCACATTCAACACAATCTCAGTCATCGGCCCCCAAATGGTCGAACGTCGCTCTGGACGCATAATCAATGTCTCAGCGTGCTTGGGTAGATTCAGTGGTCCTGGACTTGCTGGGGGACTGGCGCCATATCGAATTTCTAAAAGCGCAGTCAACGCCTTAACTAAGAATCTGGCAACCGAACTTGGTCAGGGTCGCCGGGGAATACTTGTGGATGCGATGTGTCCGAATCATTCACGCACTGACATGGGTGGTCCAGATGCACCAAGGAGCGCCGAAGAAGGAGCCGAAACTATTGTTTGGCTAGCAACTCGTACGCATGATGAGCACACTCAAACTGGCCTGCTTTGGGAAGATCAACAAGTAGTTCCTTGGTAGTTACATCCCAATTAAGTGAAAGTCTGCGTTCTGCTTGATTGCATGTTCAGCAAAATAGGCTTTTTCGGCCACCTGCCATTTCACCATTTCGTCGCGTATTTGTTCGCCATCACGTTTCAGCACACGATCAAGTAGTAAATCCTGATCTGCCTCAATCCAAATGTTTAGCACACTGCAGTTTGCAATGAATGGATGGCTAGCACCGACACCCTCAATGATGAGGTTCGCGGGAACTGCAACGGTGGTCCAGTTTGTAAATTGATTTAAGGCCCAGTCAAAATGCTGTATGTGTGCAGGTTTATCCAGTAAAAACGGTTCAAGAATTTGATCATAAATTCTTTGCCAAAGTTGCGGGCTTAGCGCATTTTGCCAACCGTCATAAAGGCTGTCCATCGAGACGATTGGGCAGTCGTCAAGATGAATCGCTAATTGTTTGGCAAGCGTAGTTTTACCTGCGCCCGCTGGTCCATCAATTGTAATTATTTTCACCTCTTGGCATCGCGCATCACTTTTCGAGATCTGTTGCGCGATAGCAGAAAGATCATGTGTTATAAAACTAATTGTGTACTACTAATCTTTTCCAGACCTGTTGCTGAAGCCAAGCGCTCTTGCTTTAGCCACTTGCGGTACCCCTCGGCAGCAATCAAAGTGAATACAACATAGAGCGCGGCAGTAAACCAAAGTCCTTGACGAGCGTAGGTGATGACATAAACCGCATCAACAACGAGCCACACGATCCAACTTTCACGAAACTGTAAAACCATAATAATTTGGGCAACAATGCTAAAAACAAGCCCAAAGGAATCTGGCCAAGTTGCTGCGGCGCCGATGTCCGCAAACGCTGGGGCAAGAAGAACCCACGAGATTATTCCGACTGTGCCCACAACTGCGTACTGTTTGGGGGTTCCTTTTCGTGACTGTGCACCTTTAGGCCCCCAGCCAAACCATCCCCAAATCGCCGCAAAGATGAATACAACTTGCAAGGAGGCACTGGCTAGCAAATCCCATTCAACAAAAAGCCAGCCATACAGTGCGCTACTTAGGGCCCACCAAGGCCAAGTCCACTTGACCCCTGTGGTGCCAAGCCAGACTCCTATTAAAGATGCGGTTACAGCTACAAGTTCAAGCCAAGATACTTGATAACCCCAAGCAGTGAAAATGGTTTGCATCGCGAAATCGCGAATAGGTGACATTACGGACATTTGTTTCCTCCCAAAGTCGGCATTACCCGACCGGTTAAACGGTCGACACTCGCTTCAGATGAAACGATGTGCCCTCTCAGCCATTGTTGGCTCCCGTGCTTACTTTTGAAATTATAGCTTGGTTTTGGCGGTTTGCCTATTTGAGATTTTTCTTTGATCAAAATTGTTGAGTTAAGGACACTGCTAAAGTCAGGTGTTCAAGAATGTTTAGCCCGCATAGCTCAGGGGATAGAGCGTCTGCCTCCGGAGCAGAAGGCCGTAGGTTCGATTCCTACTGCGGGCACTTTATGTGCGAGCCATTAGTACTGCGGGCACTTTATATGCGAGCCATTAGTACTGCGGGCACTTTGTGTGCGAGCCATTAGTACTGCGGGCACTTTTTGTTATCGTGGCGCGCTACATTTTTGACCGGGGCTCACGTTTGGCTCAAAATGCCACCATTCATTTTTATACACTCGGCAAAGTCCAAACCGGTAACTATATTTTTTGAACCAGCGCAAAGCAGCTCCGGATCGATTAGCAAACCTGATGTCTACGGCCAAGCCCCAGGTATGTAATGACTCATCGGCAGGTAGCACCCATCGACGAGCCTCTCTGTCAGAACCGTATTTCACGACTGCTCGCTCATACATAAGTTGCTGATGCCTGACACTTCGCCAGCCACTGGTTATGAGTAGTTCAAAACCATTGGCTTTTGCGCGTGCCCGAGCTGCGTTGAAGCGAGCTACCAGTTGACGATCAAGTTTTTTTGGTCGCACTAATCCTGGTTCTAAAGCATTTAGTCCGAGTGAATTCTCATTACTTGAACAGGGCAATCTATGGCTAGTTCTGATAAAGCCCGTTAACTTATTTGCACAAAAATCTATTGGTTGGTCCTGAATGGATGCCTGCGCTGGGCCAATGCAAAATGCTAGGAGCATGGTCACCAAGCAAGGAGCAATGAGCACCCGCCAGAACACATTTGGATTCAAGACTCGTCTCCTGCTCGCTGGACCTGTTACCTTGTTTTAATTCTTGTACATTGTTTCATCAGGTCAGCATGCGGTGACCGATACCGAGGAAAATAATGGTCTTATTCGTGCCAACAGGCACCATTCGGTAGGCTTACCGAGCATGACCCCGCAAGAGCTTGCCCAAAAAATTGAATTAGCAGTCCGCTCTGCCATTTTGGCTGAAACTTTGGCACTTGAAATCGCGGATATCCCTGCAGAAATTGTTGTTGAGCGACCAAAAAATCTTGATCATGGGGATTGGGCCACAAACATTGCCTTGCAATTAAGTAAAAAGGCTGGAACAAATCCGCGCGCTGTCGCTGAAGTTTTACAGCCATTGTTACTGAAGGTGCTAGGTATTGATGCTGTTAAAATTGCAGGTCCTGGGTTTTTAAACATTAGCCTTTCTGCTGCCAGCCAAGGTGAACTTGCTCGAGACATCGTGGCCAAGGGGCTTGCTTTTGGACGTAGCGATACGTTGGCCGGGCAAACCATAAATATTGAGTTCATCTCTGCAAATCCGACCGGGCCCCTTCACCTTGGACACACTCGCTGGGCCGCAGTTGGCGATGCGATGGCTCGCGTTTTAGAAGCAGCTGGCGCAAAAGTAGCCCGTGAGTTTTACATAAATGATCGTGGCGTCCAGATGGATAAGTTTGGTGCCTCAGTTGAGGCTGCAGCCTTGGGAAATCCAATTCCTGAAGATGGTTATCACGGCGCATATATTTTGACTTTGGCGCAAGAGATTTTGGTTCAAGACCCAGAAATTGTGAACTTGGCTGGCGAAACGCGCACCGTGGCATTCCGCGAAGCGGCTTACAAGTTACAACTGGCTGATCAGCAAAGGGTTCTTTCAACTTTTAATACAAACTTTGATGTTTGGTATTCAGAGCGCACACTTCATGAATCAGGTGCGGTTGATCGCGGATTCACTAAGTTGCGCGAGCAAGGCCATGTTTACCAAGAAGGCGGAGCCACCTGGCTTCGCACAACAGACTTTGATGACGATAAAGATCGAGTCATGATTAAGGCCGATGGCGAATTAACTTATTTCGCATCAGATACCGCCTATTACGTGGATAAACGATCTAGAGGTTTTGATCTTTGCATTTATCTATTGGGTGCTGACCATCACGGTTACGTCAATAGATTACGAGCAGTTGCCGCCTGTGCTGGCGATGATCCAGAAAAGAGCATTCAGCTCTTGATCGGACAATTGGTAAAGATGATGAAGGGTGGACAGGAAGTTCGCCTTTCTAAACGAGCTGGAAACATCATTACCCTTGAGGACCTTGTTGATGAAGTCGGTGTTGATGCGGCTCGATATTCGCTCATTCGTTACCCGGTGGATTCACCATTACTTCTGGACTTGGACTTACTTTCTTCAAACACGAATGACAATCCAGTTCACTATGTGCAATACGCTCACGCGCGCATTGCCTCAGTAATTCGCAATGCAGCAGAACTGGGAGTCATTCCTGCGCAAACATCAAATTGGGATTCAGCAAAATTCAATCCATCATTACTAACTGATGTTAGAGAAGGTCAGTTATTAGGCCTGCTGGCTGATTATCCTCGTGTTGTTGCAACCGCAGCTGAACTGCGAGAGCCTCATCGCATATCCCGATATCTTGAGGAAGTTGCCACCGGTTATCACCGTTTTTATGATGCTTGTCGAGTGCTGCCTCACGGTGACGACGAAATAACCGAGTTAAACGTAGCGCGCTTGTGGCTTTGTGCAGCGGCTCGCCAGGTCATTTTCAATGGTCTTGACCTGCTAGGTGTGTCAGCACCAGAGAGAATGTAGTTATGGCTGATTCGAATTCACTGGCTCGGGTTCCAGAAATTCCCGAAAACATCTTTAATGTCGAATCAAATATTTGGCCAATGAGCACAAACAGGCTGCCTTCCGGTGAAATTCAAATGGGCAAAATCCCGATTAGCACGCTTGTTAGCGCATATGGAACTCCACTTTTTGTCATAGATGAGCAGGATGTACGAGCTCGGGCAAAAAATTATGTGGCGGCCTATGACACCGCGGAAGTTCCAACTGATGTTTATTACGCGGCGAAAGCTTTTCTGACAACCGGAGTTGCAAAGTGGTTAATGGCTGAAGGGTTATCAATAGACATCTGTACTGCAGGAGAACTTGAAGTTGCCTTAAGAGCTGGTTTTAATCCTTCTCGCATTCTGTTTCATGGCAACAATAAGAGCACCGCGGAACTCGAGCGAGCGGTAAGTGTCGGAGTAGGACGAATTATTGTTGACAGTCTCATTGAGATTCAGCGACTGAATCAAATTGCAGCTGTACACGGAGTGACCCAACAGGTCTTGATCCGTCTTACTGTCGGGGTAGAGGCCCACACTCATGAATTCATAGCAACAGCGCACGAGGATCAAAAATTCGGACTTTCAGTTTCTTCTGGTGCTGCTCTTGCTGCCGCCGAGGCTGTGATTGGGGCAGAGGCACTTTCACTACTGGGGCTTCACTCACACATCGGATCACAAATTTTTGACGCAGCTGGATTCGAAGTCGCTGCACATCGTGTCGTTGAATTTGCTTGTGCTATCCGAGATGCTTTTGATTTCACTGTTACTGAACTAAACCTTGGTGGTGGCATGGGTATCGCCTACATCGATGGCGATGATCCGCTTGACATAAATACGATGGCGTCTGCAATTCATCAGATTCTGATTACTGAATGTGCTCGAGTTCACTTCCCGTTACCTCGGCTTGCTGTCGAGCCAGGTCGGGCAATTATTGGTGGTGCCGGCATCACAATTTACGAAGTGGGAACCGTCAAGTCAGTTGATTTAGATGCTGGATTAGAAAGGCGCTACATCTCAGTTGATGGGGGAATGAGCGATAACATCCGAACCGCACTTTACGATGCGCAATACACAGTCACGCTGGCTTCTCGTGAGACACCTGCTGCTTTGGCACTTTCACGCGTAGTTGGAAAACATTGTGAGAGTGGTGACATTGTGGTTCGCGATGCTTGGTTACCTGCGGATGTCGTTCCAGGAGATTTACTCGCTGTTGCTGCAACGGGTGCTTATTGCAGAGCAATGGCCAGTAACTACAACTACATTGCCCGACCAGCTGTTGTTTCTGTCTCAGACGGTGAATCCCAAATACTTCTGCGTCGCGAGACTCTAGAGGATTTATTAGCACTTGACCCAGGTGCCGCTCTCTAGCGTTTGGTCTACTTGTTGGCTTTCTGACAGACTTATCACAGCCATAAATTAAGTTTGCCTGGAAAAGGAGAACCAATGTCCGCGCCGATAACTGTTGCGTTGCTCGGTGGTGGAACTGTGGGTTCTTCAGTCGCTAATTTGTTAATTTCCAATGGGTCAGAGTTTGCCGCTCGCATTGGCCGAGAAGTTGTCTTAACTGGTGTTGCTGTTCGTGACACCAGTAAGACTCGTGAAGGCATTGCCGAAAGTTTAATCACATCTGATGCCCAAGCATTGGCGGCTAGCGGAGCAGACATTGTCATCGAGTTGATTGGCGGAATAGAGCCTGCCAAGTCTCTAATCGAAACTGCGATAGCGAATGGGTCATCAGTAATTACGGCGAACAAGGCTTTGATCGCTGCACATGGTGCACATTTGCATGCGCTTGCGGAGGCCAAAGGCGTTGACTTGTATTACGAAGCTGCAGTAGCCGGCGCTATCCCATTGCTCAAGCCTTTGCGTGAATCACTGGCTGGCGACAAGGTTCGTCGTTTACTCGGAATCGTTAATGGCACCACGAATTTCATTTTGAGCAAGATGACCGATGAAGGTGCGGATTATTCCGAAGTACTGGCGCAAGCCCAGGCCTTAGGTTACGCAGAAGCAGATCCCACAGCAGATGTTGAAGGTTACGATGCGGCAGCCAAAGCGGCGATTTTAGCGAGCTTGGCATTCCACACAAATGTCACATCGGACGATGTCTACCGTGAGGGTATGTCTCAAGTAACAGCAGATGATGTTGAGGCGGCAAAATCACTTGGGTATGTAATCAAGTTGTTGGCAATTGCTGAGATTACTGATGATGAAACCGGAGTAATAGTTCGAGTTCATCCCGCGATGGTGCCAGAAACGCACCCATTGGCAAGTGTCCGTGATGCTTACAACGCTGTTTTCGTTGAGGCAAAGGCAGCTGGGCAGATGATGTTTTATGGTCGTGGTGCTGGTGGCGATCCAACGGCTAGTTCTGTATTAGGTGATGTAATTACCGCAGCCCGCAATCGAGTTGCTGGCAATGTTGGCCCAACCCACAGCACGTATGCGAACCTCAAGATTCATGGCATTGGTGATGCGGTTACTTCCTATTACTTGAATCTGCGAGTGGCTGATGAATCCGGGGTACTTGCTGCAATTTCCAATGAATTTGCAAAGCACGGTGTATCTATCGAGGCAGTTCGTCAAGATGGTGAAGCCAATGATGCGCGATTAATTATTCGCACCCACAGTGCCACAGATGCAAAATTGCGAAATACTGTTGAAGCACTCCGCGGCATGTCTGCTGTGCGAGAAGTATTAGGCGTAATGCGAGTTGAAGGCGGGGCAGTATAAAAATGGCGCATCTGTGGGCTGGTGTGATTGAGGAATATCGCAGTCGATTGCCAATTGGATCAAACGATGTCGTTGTCTCTCTTGGCGAGGGTGGCACGCCACTTGTTTACGCATGTGAGTTATCCGAGCGAACGGGTGCCAAGGTTTATCTAAAAGTCGAGGGCATGAATCCCACTGGATCATTTAAAGATCGCGGTATGACTATGGCGATAACCGATTCTGTTCGACAGGGCGCCCGTGCGGTAATTTGTGCCTCAACTGGAAATACTTCAGCATCGGCAGCGGCATATGCGACTAAGGCTGGAATGAAAAGCGCCGTTTTAGTTCCGCAAGGCAAAATTGCTATGGGCAAGTTAGCGCAAGCAGTAATTCATGGCGCAACAATTTTACAAATCGATGGCAACTTTGATGATTGTCTAAACATGGCGCGAGATTTAGCAGATAACTACCCAATCGCGCTAGTGAATTCAGTTAACCCAGCACGTCTGCAGGGCCAAAAAACCGCAGCTTTCGAGATTGTCGATGCACTCGGTGATGCGCCAGATATTCACTGTCTACCAGTTGGAAATGCTGGAAACATCAGCGCCTATTGGATGGGCTTCACCGAATACAAAAAGGATGGTCTGGCCGCGCGCCTGCCACAAATGTGGGGATTTCAGGCTGCCGGAGCTGCGCCATTTGTTGCCGGACATCCGATTGAAAATCCAGAGACTCTTGCAACAGCAATAAGAATTGGCAATCCAGCATCATGGGACCTAGCGATAGCTGCTCGTGATGACTCAGGAGGCTTGATTAGTTCGGTAACTGATGAGCAAATTCTTGATGCTTATCGCTTATTGGCAAATCATGAAGGTTTCTTTGTTGAGCCGGCAAGTGCAGCCAGTGTTGCTGGGCTTTTACAACAAGCAGATTTAGGTCTTGTTGATTCCGGGGCCACCATCGTATGTACGGTGACCGGCAATGGCTTGAAAGACACTCAGTGGGCATTAAATGACGCACCTGATCCAGTAGTTGTGCCAGTAAATATGCATGCAGCCGCAGCAGCCTTGGACCTCATCTAATGTTGCAAACCGTCACAGTCTCAGTACCTGCGACAAGTGCCAATTTAGGTCCCGGTTACGACTCCTTAGGTATCGCCGTTGAGTTGCGTGACTTTATTACCGCGACAATAACTGATGAGCCGAATGTGGTTGTCAATATTGTTGGTCAAGGCGCCGGTGAATTGCCAACTGATGAAAGTCACCTGGTAGCCAAAACCATAATTGAAACTTGTGCAACATTCGGCAAACCAATTGTCGGCTTGAAAATTGAATGTAAAAATGCGATCCCACAAGGTCGAGGGATGGGCTCATCTGCTGCTGCGATCGTGGCGGGACTTGTGATTGCTCGCGAGCTTTGCCAAGTTGCAATTTCAGAACCTGAGTTATTGCAACTAGCCACTGTCATCGAAGGTCATCCTGACAATGCCGCAGCCTGCTTATTGGGTGGGTTGACTATTGCTTGGGTTGATGACGATGGTCATGCGGATGCCGTGGCGATGAATGTTAATCCAGAGATCGTTCCAGTGTTCGGTGTGCCAAAGGGTGAATTATCAACCCACAAGGCCAGGGGATTAATCCCAGCACAGATCCCGCATAAAGACGCAGCTTTTAATGCGGCCCGAAGCGCACTGCTTATCGCAGCAATTATCGGCTCTCCAGAATTGCTACTAGAGGCAACCAACGATCGTTTGCATCAGAAATATCGAGTTGAGGCATATCCCGAATCAATGGAATTGGTCGCAAAGTTGCGCAGCCAGGGGATTGCGGCTTGCATTAGCGGAGCAGGACCTTCTGTTTTAGCCTTGTGTACCACGCAGAATGCTGCTCTGGCAATAGAAATTGTTGCAGAACAAGGGTTTTCGGCCGTTCCAGTTCCAGTTGCGGAAGAAGGAACCATTGTTCTGGAGCAACCGGCTTAACTGCGACACAAAATTTTTTCCCGTATTTCCTTGGCGAATTGTCAACAGTGCTATGTCCTCTGGTACAGTTGAGCATCAGTAGGAATTCTTCCACTGAAAAATATCCCGCAAAACTGAGCGAATTTTTTCGTATCCAAGCGCGGAGATTAATTTATCCCTGATTACACAAAGGACACATAAGTGACCGAAGCAATTGCCCCAGACAAAGGGCTAAGTACCAAACTCCTGCCAGAACTAAAAGCCATGGCTGCTGGACTTGGAATTGAAGGCGCATCAACAATGCGTAAAGCTGATCTAGTTTCTGCGATTGGCGCAAAGCAGGGGGCAGGGCGTCCACGACGTAGTGCAACTCGTGCTGCAGGAGCGGCCAAGAACGTAGAAGCGGATCAAGAGACCAAAGACACCGCATCAGAGCGTGGCGAACGTCCAGCCCGAAACGATGACCGTGGCGAGCGCCCTGAGCGTAATAATCGCAATCGTAATCGCAATAATCGCGGTGGATCGGATGCTGAATCTAGCGATGAGGCTCGTACATCAACTCGTACTGATTCTGATAACGGCGACAATTCATCTGAAGCCAGCGAAGGTTCTCGCCGTGAACGCGGAGACCGAAACGACCGTGGCAATAGGCGCGATCGCAATGATCGCAACGATCGTCGTGATAGAAATGACCGCAATCCACGAAATCGCGATCGCGGCAATCGTGGGGCCGGCGAGTATGACCTAGAGGTCACCGAAGATGACGTGTTATTGCCAGTTGCTGGCATCATCGACATTCTGGACAACTATGCCTTCGTTCGCACTTCAGGATATTTGCCAGGATCGAATGATGTTTACGTTTCCATGGGCCTTGTTAAGCGGTTTAACCTGCGTAAAGGTGACGCCGTCACAGGACAAGTTAAGCAGCCGCGCGAAGGCGATCGTCCGCAGAAATTCAATCCACTTGTGCGAATCGAATCGATCAACGGGCTAGAGCCTGACGAGTTGCGTAATCGTGTTGATTTCAGCAAACTAACTCCGCTGTATCCGCAAGAGCGCTTACGTCTTGAAACTGCACCAAACAATTTGGTAACTCGAGTAATCGATCTTGTTGCGCCAATTGGTAAGGGACAGCGCGGACTTATCGTTTCCCCGCCAAAGGCCGGAAAGACAATGATTCTGCAAAATATTGCTAATGCGATTGTGGAAAATAATCCAGAGGTCCATTTGATGGTCGTTCTTGTCGATGAGCGTCCAGAAGAAGTAACCGACATGCAGCGTTCAGTCAAGGGTGAAGTTATTGCTTCTACTTTTGATCGACCAGCAGAAGACCACACGACTATTGCTGAATTAGCAATTGAACGCGCAAAGCGATTGGTGGAAATGGGTCATGATGTTGTGGTGCTTTTGGATTCAATGACTCGATTGGGTCGTGCGTACAACTTAGCTGCACCTGCATCTGGCCGAATCCTTTCCGGTGGTGTTGACTCTGCGGCTTTGTATCCACCGAAAAAATTCTTCGGCGCTGCCCGCAACATCGAAGAGGGTGGATCCTTAACAATCTTGGCAACTGCTTTGGTTGAGACTGGCTCTCGAATGGATGAAGTCATTTTCGAAGAGTTCAAGGGAACTGGCAACATGGAACTCAAGTTGGATCGCCGTTTAGCGGATCGACGGATTTTCCCGGCGGTTGACATTGAGGCTTCTGGAACTCGACGTGAAGAAATCTTGATGGCTCCAGATGAGTTAAAAGTTATTTGGAAGTTGCGTCGCGTACTTCATGCCCTTGATTCCCAACAGGGTCTTGAACTACTTTTGACCAAGTTGCGCAACACTAAGAGCAACTACGAATTCCTGATGCAAGTTCAAAAGACGACCCCAGAAGCCCCTAGTGGCTTTGCCTCCGATGAGGATAATGTCGATTAAATTTCGGTATTAAAAAAGTGGGACCCACATGGGTTCCACTTTTTTATTGCAACAAAGACTCTCAGTAAATAGGGAAATGGAGAGATACGTTATTCCACACGCTCTTTGGATTGTGGAAGTTGGTCATAGTACCAACTCAAATTCATCGATTCAGGGCACAGATAAATTGCCCATGGGTGTTGATCTTCAATTAGCCGAATGTATGCCTCAAGTGAAGTCAGGGCATTCTCCGGGTATTCGTCCGTCCAGTCGCTCAAAGTGATTAATCCTTGATGTTCCCAACCTGCGTCTTGAATCAAAATAGAGATTTCATTGGCCTGCCAATAGTAGAGGGTGAGCCAAGAATTGATTATGGAACCAATTCCATCAATTTGAGCCTGTTGGGCTAAGGGTGAGAACTGGGCAGGCGGGTATTCATGTAAACCTAAAGCAGTTCGCGTGAGTCCAAGAAACTCAGATTCACCAATGGCATAGCCCAGTAGGCAATCCCATAATTGGCAGAAAACACAAGCTATTGAGGTCATGGATTTACCGGCGGAGACTAGAGCGCGTGCGCAGATCACACATAAATCAATCTCAGTGCCAGTGAATCTGGCTTTGGCAACGTCAATTCCAGGTTGCACTGACCACACTTCAAATTTTTGCGTGAATTTTTGTGACTCTTGCTCGCGATCAAAACTTTCGCTTAAGTTGTAAATTTTGATCTTTTCTTGAAAGCATGCGTCATTTTCGAGGTTGTCTAAAATATTCGGATTACTCAACTTTTGCCTTTCGCTCTTCCCAATGTTTGGGCGGATTTTCCCTTGGGGGCACCGTGCGCGATTTGCGCGGTTGCCGAGTAGCTAGCCGAGGGGCTTAGCGCTACTTTCTGAATCCTTGTTATGTCATGTATGACATTGTGCAGGTGAGGTCGGACATATTTGTACTGACTAACTTTTCGAATCCCGATGAGAGACAAAGTCTCTTGACTAGGCGTGAGAATCCTTTATGCGACACCCTCGTCGTCATCTTTAGATCGCAATCCGAAATCATCTTTTGAGTCCAGCAAAAGTTTTGCTTCTTGCACCTCGTCATTGATGGGGTTATTCAGTGAGGAATCATCGTCATCTTCAAACGCCAGAGGATTATCCTCAAATTCCTGCAATCTATTGGAGGTGGATTTCTTTGGGTCGAAGTCTCTTGCCGCCAAAATCCCTGCGTATTCAGTGTTTCCAATCGCCAAATAAAGCCTGATTGCCTTCATGTTTTCACGCATTGCTGCGTTAGTGTCCACGGGAGTTAAAGTCTCAGCCATAAGCTCCCTGAGCGGAGCCTCCAACTCCGGAAGGCAGCCAAGCGGCAGGGTTGATAATTCAGCTCGCAGCAACTTGCCCGCCTCACCCAATCGAGACAAGCCAATCAGTGACCGAACTCGTACTTCTAGAATTTCTAGGCGCTTCTTTTGCGAAAATTCCTCAGAAGTGTCAAGTCGCTCTAGACATTTCAAAGCGTCGCTTGGTTGGGATTTCATGAGTTCGACTTTGGTAAGGGTCAGGATAAATTCATTCGCGTACGCGATGTCTCCCTCTTGATGAACAAGAGCAATCGCAGCATCTAAATATTCTTCTGCGAGGAAGTAATCAGCGCTATTTATGGCATTTTTTGCGAGAAGTTCTAGCATGCAGCCAAGGGCTAATCCCCAGCCTAATTTCTCAAAAACAGTGTGGCATTCATCAATGATTTCCCAGGCCGAACTTGAACCCTCTTCAATAAGCATCCGTCCCAGGATTGCCTTGGCTCTGGCTTCCCATGCAGGTTTGTTGGCTTCATGAAATGCCTTCCTAGCGGTGTTGAGATATTCGCGCGCTTCATCACGCGCATGCGTTCGGGATAGCGCAATGCCCATCGACAGTTTGGCCTGGGGCAGGCAATTCGGACAAGCACAATTTTTGGCTAGAGATATTGCCTTTCGGGCATGAAATACTGCGGCATCCGGATTGTCATTTCGTAAATGAACTGTAGAGATGCGCCTCTCGATATCAACAAAACGATACATGTCGTGCGATCCGCAAAGGTAATCATTTGCTCGATCAAGAGCAGCTAAAGCAAGGGAATATTGACCTCTTTGGAGGTGCAGAGAAGACCTAGCGCAGGCAGAAGCAGCAGCGCCTTCGCTATTGCTTTCAGCCTCCCAGAGTCGTTCAGCTGCATCAAAATGAGTGATTGCTTGTTCATATTGCCCATTTTCGATGAGTGATTGGGCCAGAAAATCCTCAACCATGGCTATTTCATCGCCCTCGGAATGTAACTCGGCTATGTCCCGAGCTTTCATCAAATGGGTTAAGGCATCCTCGTTATTGCCCAGACTGGCATGGCAATGACCGATGCGCATCAAAGCGTCTGCATATTCGCGCTGACGCCCACTGGCGAGGAATAGGTCGGCAGCTTCCAGGGTGATTGCAAGACACTTGTCGAATTGCCCAGCATGGGCTTTGTGGGATTGGAGGTGCATGAGAATCATCGCTCGTTCAAAACCATTGGTCCCCTCAAGGTCATCCCAAAGTTCTTGATCTGATTTGCTGTGCTCGTCACTCATGATTTTCCTTCACTTCGCATTATTCGTACTCATAGATGGGGAATTACAGACAGATATGGTTCGAAAAACGGTCCAAAAATCTGCCAGCTTTGTTGCATTTATGAATCTGGTGGGACATGAAAATCTACACCCAAGGTGGGACATTTTTTTGGTAAGCCAGATCGTGTGGGCGAGTCGTTATCAAATTGCGCCTTGAGCGTATTCCGGACAATATTGGGAGCCTTGCGAAGTGTTGCGAATGAATCTGTCTTAGCGCAAAGCCATAATAGGAAAACGGAATTTACCAGTAAAAATCCAATGATTCATCAATGAGACGTTGATTAATTCTTAAGTTTGGCGAGGGATAGCGTGAGAAAAGGCAAGAAGTCAGACATCGTTAGGGATAGCCCGATGGAAGCAGGGAATCTTTCCACGATTGATTCGCGTCAAGTCACATTGGCAGATGTTATTTCAACATCCGAAAATGACGAATTGCGTCGTCTTCTCGCCGCCAACCATAGTTGTCCAGCTCAGATTTTGACGTACCTTTCTAATGATGTGAACGCCAAGGTTCGACTTGGCGTGGCATGCAACCCTATGACGCCAGTCCACACGTTAGTAATGATGATTCTGAATAAAGAATGGCGAGACCCAGAAGTTGTTGAGTTGGGATCCGCGCAGTCCATCGAAGAAAAAGTTGAGTTTTTTCGCCAGGATGATGAATACGATGTTCAAGTAGCTGTTGCTCAAAATACTGCCCTGCCACCAGACATCATCAGAGCCTTGGCCTATTCCGCCAACAATGACACTCGCCGAGTCATTGCGAGTAATGATTCCCTACCAATTGAGGAACTAGAAAGACTCTCTTTTGATGAACATTTCTCTGTGCGTAAGGCCTGTGCAGCTAGCACTCGTCTTTCGATTGCCCGACTCGGCGAGTTAGCCTCGGACGGCGATGAAGGTGTTCGGCGAAATGTTGCAGGTAATCCCAGAACTTCAGCGCGAATCCTGCGCAGGTTGGCTAAGGATGAAAGTCGGTGGGTGCACTTGGCCCTGCGAAATAATCCAACCCTTACTCCTTCTTTGCGCCAACTTTTGCATGCCCCGGTTGTGCATGAAGTGGAATTGGATGCAACCGTCCATCCGATTTTGTCTCCCAAGGCAATAGAACTCCCGCAGGATCGAGGAGAACTAATGGATTATCTGTCTGACTCGAAAAAATCGCATGACCTTGAATGGCTGTACTTGGCATCGGATGTTACAGCGCCATTTGATCTAGTCATTGGGTCATTAGCTAATGTTGCAGGTTTGCCAAAGCTCTCAAATCCCGTGGATCCGCTGATGTATGCCGCGGTTAGTTTTAACACTCCGTTGGATCAATGCCAAGCGATCCTAAAGTCCAAAAATGTTGAGGTTAGAGTTGCGCTGGTCCGAAGAGTTTCAAAGGTGTGCCAGGACAGGGCTGTCATCGAGAAAATAACTCTGGACCCGTCACCCTTAGTTCGCAAAACATTTGCGAATCTATGCGAATCTAATGCTTCAGAAAATGATTGGAATATTCTGGCAAATGACAGCGATGATGAAGTAAGAACAGCCGTTTTGGAAAACATGTTCGCACCGGCGCCGTATCGCGCAATTGCAAAGTTGAGACTAAAGACAGTTAAGCGAAGAGCTACCTAGAACAAACCCATATGGCTATTTCACTAGTCGGCTAGTGAAACAGCCGTAATCCAATGTGGAAGCGATTGCTTAGTTTTTTCGTCCGTGAGGGCAGCAATAAAATGATCGCAGCCCTTCGGCTTGGCCTCGGGCCAGGGGGTGTAGCCGTCAGTGAGAATTATGACGATTTGAGGTAAGGGTCGCATGCTCATGGCTGCATCGATACCCGAAATCATGTTTGTCCCGCCGCCACCTTGGAAATTGATGTCGATGATTGAAGAGCGTGACCGGATCTTGATTGCTGGATAAGCCTTTGCATCGCAAGGGATTATTGACATCCCCTGACCTATGCCGACAGCGTTCAGCATACCCTTGATCTCCGCTAGAAATTGATTTAGATCGTTGTTGCTGATGCTGCCACTTGTGTCAGCGACTATTGCAATTCGTGGGGGAGCTGGCTGTCGCATCGCCGGCAAAATTACTGAACTTCCAGTCGCGCGGATCGCATCTTGGCGACGAGATGGTCTCATGTATGAGTAGTCGCGTCGCCCAGTAACGTTCGCTACCGCTTGTCTAATGCGAACTGCAAGTTGGCGACGCCAGTCAATCTTCGGATCCAGATGTGCTTGTGCCCACCTTTCGAGTCCCTTTGGGATGCTTCCAGTACTTGCATGCTGAGTTATGTCACTTGCTACTTTGTCTCTGAGTCGATCTCGTTCTAGATTGTCTGCGCCAGGGGCATCTTCATCATCAACAGGGATTTCAAATCCCCGATTTTCTCCATCTGAGATGGAGCCACAATCGCAAGGTAGATTCAATTTTGAATCTTGAGGATTTCCAGTGGCTAAATATTCTTTATCCCATTCCAGAATTTTGAAGAAGGAAGTTTCGGTTATGTCTTTGGCTGTCAGGCCAGCTTTGCGGAAAAGGGAATAGCGAAGTGGAGGCGACGATTTGGGCCAGATGACATCCATCTCGTCCAAGGTCTCATTGATACTGCAATCTCCCGCGTAGTTCCAAATCAGCCTGTGGTAAGCAGGAGCACTTGAAAACTGTTCGTAGTACCCAGCATTTTGTAGTTCAGCGTATCTGTCGCCATGTCGCAAAATTACATGCATACACTCATGTAGCAGCACTGTGGCGAGTTCTTCTGGCTCGAGAGATTCAACAAAATCCACGTTGTAGTACAACCGTAATCCGTTATCGACAGCCATTGTGGGTAAATCTTCTGATGAGGTCTCAACTAGGCGAAGAGCAAAAGCTATTGAGGCAAGGTATGGCCAGTTATTTTCCAACGTAATGCGTGAAGCCAACACCTTCAAGCGCGCATGTTCGCTCGGATCTTGGACTCCAGAGAGATTAGCCGTTTTGGTGCCTGATGATTCCGTCATTAAATCATTTTTGCTTCGAGCATCAAAGGAACAAGCGCTGTCATGACTAGGGGATTAGGCAAAATCGGATTGTTCGGATCTTTGGATTTAGGAATAAGGTCAAGCCATTCGCGAGCTAGGCTAACCGCAATGTCCGGATGGCCGTTTGTTGCCAGGCATTCGAGTACTTCACCCGCGGCATCCCATCTTTGCGGTGAATTGTCGTTTCGGATTGCATTAAGGACACCTGCTCCCATCACGAAAACCTGATCCGCGCGCTTGGGCACCTTAAAAGTTGTCTTGGCCAGCAAGTCTTCAGGTCGCGGTAGATCTAGATTATTTCTATACGTGAGGTACTCGGCACTAGCGCCAGGTCCAATGCATCCTCGGACAACCATGCGCCGGACACTCTCACTCAGTCCAGCAGCCGTCACCCAAGCACTTACTTGTGACAGCGTTACCCAGGAACGGGGCGTTGGAAATGCTCGGCCCTGCTCAGAACTACCTGATGGCAAAACTGTTGTTAGATCTGGTCGAGTTGTCAAAAAGCCACCCACATATACGCGTTCCATATCGATGGCCGCTGCAATGGCTTTGTTGCTAACGGGGGGAATTGTGTAAGAGGGCCACTGTCCAGCTATGCCATTTCGTACAATCTCTGCCGGCAAGGACCACTCCAGATGACAAAATCTATTTGCTAGAGGCGGGGCTAGATCCCAGCCATCCGCTGCTTGCTCAGGTGGGTTTGCTGCGGCGACAATGCTAGTGCGCTCACCTAAATGACAATCGCCAGCAACTTTGTCCAAGCTCACTCGAAGCAAAGCTGCTTGGACGGCAGGGGGCGCAGTGTTTACTTCATCCATGAACAGGATTCCATTGCCATCTTCTGCAAGTCGCTGAGCCCAATCGGGGGCTACTAGCGTTGCACGACCATTTGTGATCGAAGGCAGCCCAGCAAAATCCTGAGGCTCCCGGATGCTGGCAAGCAGCACTTCGATTGTGCGCTTTTCCTGTTGGGCAATGGCCTGAATTACTGAAGTCTTACCTTGCCCGGGAGGGCCCCACAGAATCACTGGTACGCGCGCACTAATGCACAGATTTAGTGCTAGGTAGGTATCTCTGTAGTCATCAGTAGAAAGCATTTGTTTCCCTCGGAATTTTTTCTCAGTATGCAGGTCGGAATATGAGTGTACGACTTGGCTACGACAATCTCTGGTAAAAGGACGTTGCACGCAGAGAGAATGTGCAACGTGGTTCAGAAGGAAGACTCTGTCAGACGTCTTAGCAATAATGGTTGGTAATCGAGTCGGGAGCAAAATTGAGTCAATCAAATGAATCATTACAGGCGCGAAGTTTCAGCACTTCCCCTGAACGCTTAGCCCAACTTGCAACCTGCAAAAACCTAGATGTACGCCTAGCAGTGGCAAGAAATCTGAGCACTTCTGTTGATACTCTTTTGACACTTGCCCAGGATTCCAGTGGGCAAGTAAGAATGAGCGCATTGATAAATAAGAATTTATCGATGAAGGATACGCGCCCGTACCTGATGATTGAGTTAAAGGCACATCCAGAATATGTATTAAGCCACCGTCATGCGAATGAAGAAATCGTCGATGCGATTGCTGTGAACGCAACTGTGGAGATTTTGCCTAGAATCGCGCAGAGTCGTCGGACCTCAATTGTCCTGCTAGAGGAACTATCAAAACATGAATCACCCCGTGTCCGCGGCGCCGCATTCACCAATCCGCGAACTCCTTCGACTGTGTTGGCAAATGGAATAGCTGATGACCAATTTTGGATTCGAGTGGCAATTGCTCAACATCGAAACCTTACAGATGTGCTTGGAGAATCAATGTTGAAGGACTCCTCAATGCAAGTGATCGAGGCTATTTCAAACAATCATCACATCGCAGAAGAAGTACAAAATGCAGCAAAAAAGCGGCTTGAAGATGTCCTGTTTAACCGACAAAAGGCTGGTAGGGGCACTGCTCGACAGCGGGCGGAAACAATTGTTACTGAAACCATCTCGTGGGAATTTTTCAACCGAGTGATAACAAACAAGGTGGCTGGAATGCGAATTGCAGTGAAATTAGCCGCCTACGAGCAGGGTCTGATAAATCGAGCTCGATGCCTGTATGAACTCGAAAAAGAAAAGTCCCGACATGTAGTTTTTTCATATTTTGACCTTATTAGTCCGATGAAGGCATACAAACTTTTTGAGGGTCTTGAATACACCGGACATCTCACGGGTGTTTTGCGCAATGACTGGATAGCTGATCGGGAATTATTAGAACTAGCGCTAGAAACTAAGCGCGGTGAAT
>VFKC01000075.1 GCA_009885745.1 Actinomycetota bacterium | reverse complement strand
GCTGGCGTCCAAGTCGGCGCAAGCCCAGCAATGTCATAAAGAAAATGTTCTAAAACTTTTTGGCCATGCTCAGAGTGCATAACCTCAGGATGGAACTGGACACCAGCCAGACGACGGCTTACATCTTCGAACGCAGCAACTTTCGCGCCAGCAGTCGAAGCAACAACGGCAAAACCCGCAGGAGCCTCTTGCACAGAATCGCCATGGCTCATCCAAACATTCTGAATACCTGGCAAACCAGCAAACAAAGTGCATTCACCGGCAACCGTCAACTCAGTTGCGCCAAATTCTGAAAGGCCAGTTTGGGCAACAGTTCCACCAAGGGCCGCGGCCATTGCTTGGAACCCGTAACAAATTCCAAAAATCGGTAACCCAGTTTCAAAAAGTGCAACATCAACTTGCGGCGCACCTTCGGCATACACACTCGATGGACCACCAGAAAGCACAATGGCCACTGGGTTCTTAGCCAACATGTCTGCCGCTGACATTGTGCTTGGCACAACCTCGGAATAAATCTTTGCTTCACGAACACGACGAGCAATTAACTGCGCATACTGGGCGCCGAAATCGACTACTAGTACCGGACGAGCATCGGTCACGGATTCACCACAACTTCACAGCGCTGGAATTCTTTTAGATCTGAATAACCACATGTGGCCATCGCGCGACGAAGCGCGCCAACGATGTTCATCGTGCCATCGGCCACATGAGAAGGACCATTCAAAATCTCGGTCAAAGTTCCAACTGTGCCAAGTTCAACAAGTTCGCCACGAGGCAAATCACTATGAGTGGCCTCAAGTCCCCAATGGCGACCCTGACCTGGTGCATCAGTTGCCCGTGCAAATGGCGAACCAACCAAAACAGCATCGGCGCCTAGGGCCACTGCCTTTGCCACATCCCCACTGCTACCCATTGACCCATCGGCAATAACCGAAACATAACGGCCGCCAGATTCATCAAGGTAATCACGACGAGCCGCCGCAACATCTGCAACCGCACTTGCCATTGGCACGCGCACGCCAAGCACATTGCGAGTTGTGTGCGCAGCACCACCACCAAAGCCAACCAAGACACCAGCAGCGCCGGTGCGCATTAGGTGAAGAGCGGCTGTGTAAGTTGCGCAACCGCCAACAATTACTGGCACATCTAATTCGTAAATAAATTCTTTTAGGTTCAGCGCGCTATCGCCATCAGAAACATGCTCGGCGCTAACTGTTGTTCCGCGAATAACAAAAATGTCCACGCCAGCATCGATTGCTTGCTTGGCGAATTTTGCGGTGCGCTGCGGGCTAAGCGATCCTGCGACTGTGTATCCAGCCTCGCGCATTTCGGCAATGCGCTGGGCGATTAATTCAGGCTTAATTGGCTCGGCATAAATTTGCTGAAGGCGACTCGTTGCATCCTTCGGTGAAAGCTTGGCGATCTCAGCCAGCAACCCAGCCGGCTCGGCATAACGAGTCCAAACACCCTCAAGGTTTAAAACAGCCAAACCACCAGCAGCACCAAAAGTTGCTGCGCTTTGTGGTGAGACTACAGAATCCATCGGCGCTGCGATAACTGGATGCTCGAATGTGTAAGCATCAATCTTCCAAGCCAAAGAAACTAATTTTGGATCACGCGTGCGACGACTTGGCACAAGTGAAACATCATCAAATGAATAAGCAACTCGGCCACGCTTAGCGCGACCAATTTCGACGTCCGTCATGATTTCTCCTAGCGACCGTGGTAGTTCGGTGCTTCTACCGTTAACTGGACATCGTGCGGGTGACTTTCTTTCAAGCCCGCAGCCGTGATGCGCACAAGACGCCCACGCTGCTTAAGTTCTGCAATTGTTGCGGTGCCGGCATAACCCATTGATGCACGCAAGCCACCAACTAGTTGATGCGCCACTGCTGAAAGTGGTCCGCGGTAAGGAACTTGGCCTTCGATACCTTCAGGCACCAACTTATCCTCGCTCAAAACATCATCCTGGAAATAACGATCCTTGGAATACGAACGAGCCTGACCGCGCGATTGCATCGCACCGAGTGAACCCATGCCGCGATACAACTTGAACTGCTTGCCATTCACAAACACCAATTGCCCTGGTGACTCATCACAGCCAGCCAATAGCGAGCCGACCATCACACTGTCCGCGCCAGCCACAATTGCCTTGGCGATGTCACCTGAATATTGCAGACCACCATCACCAATAACTGGAACACCGGCAGGACCAGCCGCAAGTGAAGCTTCATAAATCGCAGTCACCTGCGGAACACCAACACCTGCGACCACACGCGTGGTGCAAATTGAACCAGGGCCTACGCCAACCTTGACTGCATCGACACCAGCATCAATGAGAGCCTGTGCGCCAGCCCGAGTTGCAATGTTGCCACCAATAATCTGAGCGCTAGTCTCGCGCTTCATCCGAGCCACCATGTCCAAGACACCACGTTGATGACCATGAGCAGTATCAACCACGAGCACATCAGCGCCAGCCTCAACCAACGCCATCGCCCGAGCGTAAGCATCTTCACCAACACCAACAGCAGCGCCAACCATCAACCGGCCAGCCCCATCTTTAGTAGCCATTGGGTAGCGATCGCTCTTGACGTAATCCTTGACGGTGATCATTCCGGTAAGACGACCAGTGCCATCAACTAGCGGAAGCTTTTCAATTTTGTGTTGGCGAAGCAACGATAGCGCTTCATCGCCGCTCATGCCTGGCGTTCCAGTAACAAGCGGCATCGCAGTCATAACTTCGTGCACTGGACGCGACATGTCTTCTTCAAAACGCAAATCGCGATTCGTAACGATACCGACCAAGATATGATTTTCATCTACTACTGGCACACCACTAATTCGGAACTGTGCACAAAGAGCATCAACATCAGCCAAAGTGTTTGTAGCCAAGCAAGTAACTGGATTGGTAATCATGCCGGCTTCGCTGCGCTTAACTAAATCAACTTGTAGCGCCTGATCTTGGATCGGCAAATTGCGGTGCAAGATTCCTAGGCCACCTTGGCGCGCCATCGCGATCGCCATGCGCGATTCGGTCACGGTATCCATGGCCGAGGAAAGTAGCGGAATGCGTAAGGAGATTTCCTTGGTCAAACGAGTGGTGGTGTTGACCTCACTGGGCACAATCTCACTCGCATCGGGCAAAAGCAGCACATCGTCATAGGTCAAACCCAGCATGGCGAACTTTTCAGGAAGGCTCTCAGTCATTACTGCCTCTCGTCAAGGGTGAAACCCTAAGGCTACCCTGTGCCACCTATGAATGGCTAAGGCAGGCAAGCAAACTGGGCTAGTTGGCCCCTGCGGCCGTTGCCAAGGAAATCAGCGCTGAGGAAAATCCGTGCGTCTTAACAATGCCAGTTGGTAGTTCTTCAACCCAGCCAGGACCTGCGGCCATGCGCAGTGGGGCTGGGCGTTGTTCGTGTAACGACTGCCAGATTGTGGCATCGGCCGTTCCCATGGTTTGGGACCACACGACAACGGCGCTTGGCCCAAGACGACGACAAGCAATAGCCAAAGCCTCCCCTGGCATTCGTGGACCTAAGACTCTGGAATAGATTCTATGCTCTGCCAATCCAGCAGCCACGGCATAGACCGCCAAGATGTGCATTTCGTGCGGGGCGCAAGCCAGCACAACTGGTCTGGTGTTTAGCGGATCTTCGACCGCTGCAGCCACTGCCTTGAATTGCGTGATCAGTGCCTCGGACAAGATGTGCTCGACTTCAACACCTTCGCCAGTTTGCTCCCACTTAAGGCCAACTTGAATTAGCAGCGGCAAGATCACGTTATCCCAAGACCAAACGACGCCCTTATCAGCGAGCATCTTTGCGATGATCTTTTCGCACGCAGGCGTATCAAGCATGTGCGCCGCACGGCTTAACGCGCGAATAGTGTTCTTGGCACCATCAAGTGCAATGACATTGGTGTCATCACTGGCTGGTTCTTCGACTAAGTGCAGATGACCAGATTCTTTGACCGGTGGAATCGATTCGGTCAGAACTACATCCTTTTTTTGAACAACCCGAGCTGCCTCTGCCGCAGATACTCCATTTAGCAACAGCTTGCGCATTAGATCCAAGCGCGCCACATCTTCAGGGGTGTACCGACGATGTGTGCCGGCGCTATGACCCGAAGGGCCAAGGCCGTAGCGATGCCCCCAGGTACGCAAGGTTGCGGGCGCTACCCCTATTCGGCGAGCAACTGCGCCGACAGTCAAATCAGCATCGGGTGAGCCCGGGATTTGTGACATACCCGACATCTTTGCCCACTTTTAGGCATTGTGCATGTTGAAAAAGCCGTAAATGCTAGGAAATCCACCAAATAGGTGAAAATAAGTTCAAAATGTAGCCAAATGGATACTTGACTAACTTATGAAACGGTTCTAGTGTGTAAATAATTGGAATCACAACAATGTGACTAGCCGTAAAGGACGTGGCAGCATGGCTGACTTATCCCGACTACCCGGACCCAATGCAGACTTTTGGGATTGGCAACTAGATTCAGCTTGCCGTGGCCTTGATTCAGACATCTTCTACCATCCAGACGGCGAGCGTGGCGCAGCCCGCGAACGACGCGTATCAAATGCGAAAGCAATTTGCGCCGCGTGCCCAGTAATTGCGCAGTGCCGCTCAGCAGCGCTAAAGAGTCAAGAACCATTTGGCGTCTGGGGCGGGCTTAGCGAAGAAGATCGTAAAGAAATTTTTGCGCGTAACGCTCGTGCAAAAAGACTTGCTTAGTCTTTGATGCAAATTAAATAACTTTTCGTAAATAAGAAAGGCCCTGACAAAAAAGTCAGGGCCTTTCTTATTTAATTTTTTTAGTGTGAGTGCCCTGCATGGCCATGACCATGTCCGGCTTCATTTGGTGCATCTTCCTTCTTCTCAACAACCAAAGCTTCGGTTGTTAAAAGCATGCCGGCAATTGAAGCAGCATTTTCAAGTGCTGAACGAGTTACCTTCACTGGGTCAATTACACCTTGAGCAATCAAGTCGCCATACTCGCCAGTAGCAGCATTAAGTCCCCCACCAACACCAAGTTCGCGAACCTTGGCAACTACTACGTAGCCTTCAAGTCCAGCGTTCTCAGCAATCCAACGAAGTGGCTCAACAACACCCTTGCGCACAATCTGAACGCCAATTGCTTGGTCGCCAGTTAGGCCAAGGTCGTCATCAAGAACAGCAGAGGCGTGAATGATGGCCGAGCCACCACCTGAAACGATGCCCTCTTCGATTGCTGCACGAGTAGCAGAAACTGCATCTTCAATGCGGTGCTTCTTTTCCTTGAGTTCAACCTCAGTATGTGCACCAACCTTGATGACACAAACTCCACCGGAAAGTTTGGCTAAGCGTTCTTGCAGCTTTTCCTTATCCCAATCTGAATCTGAGTTATCAATCTCGCGCTTAATCTGTGAAACGCGATCGGTTACTGCCTGAGCATCACCTGCGCCATCAACGATCGTGGTGTTGTCCTTGCTTACAACAACGCGACGGGCTGAGCCAAGAACTTCAACGCCAACCTGATCAATCTTTAGGCCGATGTCTGCAGAAACAACCTGCGCACCAGTCAAGATTGCGATGTCTTCAAGGATTGCCTTGCGACGATCGCCGAATGCCGGAGCCTTGATTGCAACAGATGAGAAAGTTCCACGAATGCGGTTAACCACCAAAGTGGAAAGTGCTTCGCCATCAACATCTTCACCGATGATGACAAGCGCCTTGCCAGTTTGTGAAACCTTTTCCAAAAGTGGAAGAAGTTCAGCAACGCTGGAGATCTTGCCCTGAGTAAGAAGGATGTGTGGATTCTCTAGAACCGCTTCCATCCGGTCTTGATCAGTTACGAAGTAAGGCGAGATGTAGCCCTTGTCGAACTGCATACCCTCAGTGAATTCAAGTTCCATTGCAGTGGTGCTTGATTCTTCAACCGAGATAACGCCATCTTTGCCGACCTTGTCGAAGGCTTCGGCGATAAGTTCACCGATGGTGGTATCGCGACTTGAGATTGCAGCAACCTGTGCAATTTCAGCCTTGCCATTTACTGGACGGGCCTGATTCAAAAGTTCGGCGTTGATTGCCCGAACTGCTGAATCGATTCCGCGCTTAAGTTCTACTGGTGCACCACCTGCAGCAACAACCTTCAGACCTTCACGCACAAGCGCTTGGGCTAAGACTGTGGCAGTAGTAGTGCCATCGCCAGCAACATCGTTGGTCTTGGTAGCAACTTCTTTTGCAAGCTGAGCGCCAAGATTCTCGAACGAATCTTCTAACTCAATCTCGCGCGCAATAGTTACACCATCATTGGTGATTGTTGGAGCGCCCCATGACTTACTGATGACAACGTTGCGACCCTTTGGACCAAGGGTTACTTTGACTGCATCGGCAAGCGCATTAACGCCACGCTCAAGCGCGCGTCTGGCTTCCTCATCAAACTGAACAATTTTTGACATCTAATAACTACTTAACGACGATTGCAAGAATGTCGCGTGCGCCAAGAAGTAAGTACTCCTGGCCGTTGTACTTAACTTCGGTGCCACCGTACTTGGAGTAGATAACTACATCATCAACATTTACATCAAGTGGAATACGCTTTTCGCCACTTTCGTCGAAGCGACCTGGGCCTACTGCCAGGACTTTGCCCTCTTGTGGCTTTTCCTTGGCAGTATCTGGAATGACTAGGCCAGAAGCAGTAGTCTGCTCGGCTTCTAGTGACTGAACAAGAATGCGATCTTCTAATGGCTTAATGTTTATCGACACGGATGTCTCCTGTTTATTGCTCGAATTTGGAAGTTATTAGCACCCAATTTGTAGGTGTGCTACCTACAAATCTAAGAGGGAATTGGCACTCGGTCAACTTGAGTGCTAATTGCTATT